>JBGOXV010000086.1:0-7238 GCA_041479325.1 Thermoplasmata archaeon | reverse complement strand
GGAATGTTGGCATAGGTGGCAAGGGCGAAGCTGCACAGGCACTCCCATTCCTCCAGCTTCACAATTCGAAGACCGGAGAACATCGCCAGGCCAGGAGCAAGGACGGGATCATTGCTCAGCGCTTTCCGGACCTTTCTGATGTCGTCCGATTTCCGGAGATGCGTCTCCACGAGTTCCCTGACACCTCGTCCACCTGGAACTGCCTTCACCAACAACTTAGGGCCGCTCCGCCTCAGGGTGACCAGCTGATCGCCCAGCGGCCCCACCCAGGAGCCGTCCTCCCTGGGCTTCCATCTGAACGTCTGTCCGCAGCCGAGCGTCTGACCGAGGTCTAGCGGCGCAATTTCGATTTCAAGTCTCATCTTGGTGCTCTACCGTCCTGCAGAACTATCGCTTGTACCCGATCTTCCTCAGGAACGCCTTCCTGTCCGCCTCGTCCTTCGGGGTCTCGATGCCCTTCGGTCTCTCCCCGTCGATGACTCCCATGACGCCTCTGCCGAGCTCATTCTCGACCACGATGACATCGACAGGGTTCGCCGTCGCGCAGAATATGGTGCAGACCTCGTGGACATCCTTGATGCTGTTGAGCACGTTTATGGGATAGGCGTTCCGCAGGAGCACGACGAAGACATGGCCTGCCCCGATCTTGTTCGCGTTGTCGGCTGCTGCTTTTTTGAGATCGTCATCGTTCCCGTCAACCCTTATCAGGCATGGGCCCGAGGCTTCGCAGAAGGCCAGCCCGAACTTCGCCCCGGGGACGGTGCCCACGATCGCCTCGTAGAGGTCCTCGGTGGACTTGATGAAATGCGTCTGGCCTATAATGATGTTGCAATCAACCGGCAACTCCATCTTGACATTCCTGAGTTCCATGGCTTTCCCCATTCGCGACAACTACGCGGGCGTGGAAAAAGGTTTCCACGACGCGCGCTGGCCGTCGAGTCCAAACCTCATTATCATTTGCGTAAATCAAAATGATTAACTATTTATCCAGAGATATCGTAAAGCCGTTGTATCTGTCTCTCAGGTGGTGTTTCTAATTGCCAACTCCCGGCGGGGATAAGCTCTGTCCGATTTGTGACTCTCCGCTCCAACCCGGTTCCAAGAAATGCAGTTTCTGCGGCACGGATCTTTCGATATTCGACATAGAAGTCGAATCCTCGAAGAGTGCCCCGCAACCACCTCCTCCCGCTCCGAAGGTCTCCGTTGACTCGAGGGTCGACGAGATATTCTCAAGGCCTGCCGCGGTCAGACCGTCGCCACCTCCAGTCAGGGAGGAACCGAAGATCCAGCCGGTCCCCCCGCCTGTCACAGCCCCTGTCGCTCCGCCGGAACCGGTGAGAGTCCCGGAACAACCGAAGGTGCCGGAGCCGAAGGAACCAGCTCGACCAGAGCCAGAGGAGCTGTTCGAGTGTCCCTCATGCAAGGAGCACATCCCGGTCAGCGCCACGGTCTGTCCGAAGTGTGGCGTCATGTTCACCGAGGAGGGCGCGGAGATGTTCCAGTGCCCTGCCTGCAACACGCTCGTCAGCATGGATGCGAAATCATGCCCAGGCTGCGGCGCAGTGTTCGTGGAGTCAGAGGAGGCGGGGGAGTCCGCTTCAAGCGGTGCACCCGCCACTGGACGCGCAGAGGTCCCGAGCGAGGCTCCAAAGAAGGATCTCGAACCTCCGATCGAGGAGGTCAAAGTCGCGAAGACCATTCCGACGAAGCCAAAGGAGCCACCGGTTGAGGAGAAGAAGAAGGGCGGATGGTTCAAATGGGGCAAGAAGGAGGAGCCAAAGCCCGAGCCAGCGCTCAAGCCAGAGCCCAAGGGCAAGCCCGAACCCAAGGTGGACAAGATACCCGCAACAGCTGCATCTTCACCCAAGAAGCCCGCTACCGAGGCCGTGCGAGAGCTGAAATCATCTGTGAAGGAGGTGGCTCCGAAGCAGGCTGCCCCCACACCGGTCCGACCAGCACCGTCGCCCGTGCTGGCAGCACCGAGGCAACCCGTTACCCCAGCATCGACCCCATCAAGCCAGGACAAGGGAGAGCAGCTCGCGCGCATGGTCGCGGAGTGGAAACCTCTGTTCGCGCTGGCCAGTGAGAAACAGGTGGATCCCGGGGATAGCAAGCGTCTCATAGATGAGGCGATCATCGCCGGGCGGGAAAGACAGGTCGACAAGGCGATCGAACTCGTTCGGAAGGCCAAGGCCATTCTGACGGAGAAGGTGGATGCCAACCTCGCCCAGCAGATCGTGAAGCTGAACGAGGAGATCAAGATCGCTCGGGATTTCGGTGGCGACATATCGAGGCCGACGACCTACATCCAAGAGGTCACACGCGCGCGCAGCGCGGGCGACATCGAGGCGGCCTATGTCTACGCGGAGAAAGTCAAGAAGGAGCTCCTCCCAATAACTGGGCGATACAACGAGTCCCGGACCAAGATCTCCGATCTGAAGAAGTTGATCCAGGATTGCGAGATATTCATCGTCGACACGAAGGAGGCCAGGCGCATCCTCGTGGAAGCGACGAGATCGTTCGAACAGAAGGATTTCGACAAGGTGGATGTCCTCGTGAGGAGCGCGAACGAGAGCCTCTTCAAGACGATCCCGGCCCGCATGACCGAGGAGATGAAGACGGCAAGGGAGAGGCTCATAGATGCCAAGGCGAGGAACATGAACATCACGCCGATGCTGACGGTCCTGAAGTCGACCATGGCGCTGCTGAAGGCCGGTGACTACGCCCAGGCCGTGAAGGAGATGCGCGAGTTCAACGAAATGATGAAGCAGCTCGGCTGAGACCGCCCAAGTTTTCGCGTCTCAAGTAAGGTTCAGGACTTCCATCTCACGTTCCAGGATGGATACTTCCTGCGGCTTCATCGTCTCGGGGCTCATCGAGATCGCTAGGATGGCGTCCGATTCCGAGATCTCGTCGATCAGGCTTCGCAGGAATCTCAGCACCGCGTCGAAATTCGTGGCGCTGACGAGGTACTGTATCCCGTCAAGGACGATCATCCCCTTCTCATCCGCTTCCATGTACTCTTGGATGACATGGATGATCATCTCCAGGGACGGCGGGACAGTCTTCTCCTGCGAGCTCTCCTTGTCCGTGAGCCAGAGTATGTCGGGAGGCTCCTTGAACTCGTCCCTTATCCTCTTGGGGTTCATTCTTGTAATCACGAGGCCTCTATACCCCTCTGCCATCTTCTGACTCAGGAGGACGTTGCTGTACGTGGGCCTCTCCTCCTCCACGAGGTAGCAGTGCCCGGGAGAGGTCTTGACTTCCTTCATTATCTCCTTGCGCGTCTCCTGGACGGGCGTCAGTGGCTTGAGGATGTCCGAGACGAGGTTGAGGTCCACATCGACCTTCATGATCGTCGAGAAGGCCACGATCTTCGTCAGCGTGCTCTCAAGCTCCCGGACGTTCGCCGTGGCCCTTTCCGCGATGTAGATGATGATCTCCTCGCTGAGCTTCAGCTTCTTCTCCGCAGCCTTGATCTTCAGGATACGCATCCTCGTGTCCATGTCAGGGGGCTGGATGTCCGTCGTCAGTCCGTGCATGATCCGGGACTTTAGCCTGTCACTGAAGTTCGGGATCTGCGCCGGCAGTCGGTCGCTGGCGAACACCACCTGCTTCTTCTCGTCGATGAGGTAACCGATGATCAGCGACATCTCGATCTGGGCCTGTTCGCTCGCCGCGAGGAACTGCATGTCGTCGACGAGCAAAACGTCGCTGCGCTTCAGGTCCTCTCTTATCTTCTGCCTCAGCTGCTCATCCGGCGCCTGGTTGATGGCCTCGACGAACTTGTCCGCGGGGACATAGACGACCGCCGCGTTCTTGCGCTTCTCCTTTATGAAGTGGCCGATGGCCGACAGCAGGTGCGTCTTGCCTAGGCCTGAGCCTCCGAATATCAGGAGCGGGTTGTACGCCTTGCTCGGGGCTTCCGCGACCGCTGCCGCCGCCGCAGCCGGGAACTTCGAGCCAGGCCCGACCACGAAATTGTCGAAGTGCATCTCCGCCGGGAGAGGGTTCACGAATGTGGCAGCCGGCATCATGGCCTGCTCCGCGCTGCACTTGGGGCAACTCCCGTCCTCGTCCACCGGGCCTCCGCACCTAGGGCACTTCATCTCCTCCGGTTCCTCTGGGGCTGTCTGATACTTCAGAATAAGGTCGTAGACGTCTGCGGTCTTCTCCTCGCGTTTCTTCTTCTCCATCTCCTGCTTGATCGATTCCTCGTCCGTCTTGCGCTTCTGTATCTTCCTCTTGATCTTCTCTTGCAGGAACTCCACGTCGGACTCTATCTCCGCTATCCGTGTCCGGTCGTCGAGCTTTGCCCTGATCTCCTCGATCTCTGGTTCGTGACCCATGACCGGGAAGTTGTTCAGTATGACCTCGAACTGCTTGAGTTTCTGAGCGTCCTGCTCGAACGCCGCGAGTTCCTTGGTCAGCGCTTGGGGACCTTTCTTCAGGGCCGCCTCGAGCGAGTCGATCCTGAATCCCTTCCTTCGCCATACCTCGATGATCTCCCTCTGACCATCGACCGCGGGCTCTTCCTCCTCCTGCTGGATCGGTGCTGGCTCCTCTTCTTCCAGCTGCTCCGGCACAACTCTCATCGCCTTGACAGCGGCCCCCCCCTCGGCGATGCGAGCGTCCGGGAATCTCCTCTCGAACTCCTCGCTCGGCACCCTGCTGTGGAGCTCTATGTCCGAAGCCTTGTCCTGCGAGTCTTCGAGTATGAACCTCAGCGACTTCTCGCCCGTGTAGATCCGCCTGAGCTCCCGCGGCTTGGATTTCTCGAACTCGTACACCGCCATGATCGGGGCGCCCTGTTCGACTACGAGGTAACCTATCGAGCTCATTATCTCCTTGCGAAGAGTGACGCGAACATACCCTGTGAAACTGTACTGTTTGAGGTCCGCCAGGATGCCTTTGAGCGAGTCGTTCCCGCCCTTGGCAGTGCGGACCACGATACCTTCGGGGATTCGCAGGTCGGTGACCATCGTGGATGCCTGTTGGATAAATGCCGTCGCTAACTTAAAAAGCCTCTCAACTCGCACGCATCACTGGCCTGACGTGCGGCGGTGGCTGAAGGTAAAAAGCCTTAACTAGCAAAACAAGCTTGTCAACGGACTGCATGCCACTGTAGCTCAGCGGTTGCGTATGCCACGCGCATGCGCCGCTAAAGAGCGGCGGTTTCGTAAACCGCAGGCCGGGGGTTCAATACCCTCCAGTGGCTCCATCTTCTCTTCTTTACAACGAGTTTCCGCTCGCATGGACGATGTGTCGATAATCATTGCTCGTCCAGGAGCTTGTCGACCATCTTCATCGCGCACAGGTCCCCGCACATGGAGCACACGTTGGGACTGGCCGACCCCCTCCTCGCGCGATAACTCCTGGCCTTCTCCGGATTCAGCGATAGAGAGAACATGCGCTCCCAATCAAAGGCCTTCCTCGCCTCTGACATCTTCCTGTCCCAATCTGCCCCGCGGCCTCTTGCCACATCCGCCGCATGAGCGGCGATCCTCGATGCTATGACGCCCTCCCTCACATCATCGACAGTCGGCAGTGAAAGGTGCTCGGACGGTGTCACATAACACAGGAAGTCCGCGCCGAAGTAGGCCGCCAAGGCCCCTCCGATAGCTCCGGTGATGTGATCGTACCCCGCCCCTATGTCCGTGACAAGAGGGCCTAGTACGTAGAACGGGGCCCCTTTGCAGACCGATTTCTCGATCTTGACGTTCGCCTCTATCTGATTGAGAGGGACATGGCCCGGGCCCTCCACCATGGCCTGCACCCCTGCGTCCCTGGCTCTGTCGACGAGCTTCCCCAGGACCATCAGTTCATGGAGCTGAGGCACGTCCGTGGCATCGGCTATGGAGCCCGGCCTGAGGCCGTCTCCGAGGCTGAGCGCGAACTCGTGCTCCTTGGCCAGCTCCAGGAGGTAATCGTAATCCTTGTACAGAGGATTCTCCCGGCCGTTCTTGTGCATCCAAGCGACCAGGAGCGCCCCTCCCCTCGAGACGACGCCCGTGACCCGCTTGTGCTTCAGGAGCGATGCAGCCGTCTGCTGGGTGACCCCGCAATGGACCGTCATGAAATCGACCCCGTCCTTCGCGTGCTCCTCTATGGCCTTGAAGAGGTCCTCGTCCTCCATGTTCACTGGTCCGCCGCGCTTGGAGGTCTTGCAGACGGCCTCGTAGATCGGAACTGTGCCCACTGGCACCGTGCTCTTGGCTATTATCTTGCGACGGATGCTGCGGATGTCTCCGCCCGTGCTCAGGTCCATTATCGCGTCCGCGCCGAACTGGATTGCCACCCTGACCTTCTCCAGTTCCTCTCGAAGGTCTATGTAGTCCCTTGATGTCCCGATGTTCGCGTTTATCTTGACCCTGAGATTCTCCCCTATTGCGCACGGTTTCAGGTTTCTATGACGGGGGTTGGATGGGATCACGGCCCTGCCGGACCTTACTAGCTTGCGGAGCTTGTCTGGCTCGATGCCCTCATCCTTCGCAATCCCCTTCATTTCCAGTGGAAGGGAACCTCTCTTTCGCCCGGCCATCTGATATCGATTGGCACACAATGCCTCGTCGGTATAAAGTCTTTGATTTGCGGCAAAATGACGTCGTGTCTTGAGCTCAAATCGAGCGTTCCCGTGCTCGGACCACCGGTCATCTCGAGATCAGGGACCCCGACTATCAGGCCCGTCAAAATCGCCCCTTCGATAGCCATCGTCATTTGCCGATATTTCCAATGGAATCCTGGCCCCGAAATCGACGGTTTCTTGCAGTGGAAAAAGAGGGGGGTTTCTGCAATTGGCCAGATAGTCTTCTCAAAGCCTTTATATATCGTCAAATCATTAGAGAAATTAGACATCAAATAAAGCGCCGAAAATTGGATGGGATGCAGGCTGAAAAACCGTTGCGAAAGAGCCTGCGTCTTAGGGGTTGAAATCTGATGGAAGACAGCGCGTATGATGCAGAAAGGATCCAAGTCCTCGAGGGTCTCGAAGCCGTGCGAAAGCGGCCGAGCATGTACATCGGTAGCACGGACTTCCACGGCCTGCACCACCTGGTCTACGAGGTCGTGGACAACAGCATTGACGAGGCGATGGCCGGCTATTGCACGACCATCAACGTTATCCTCAACGACGACGGAAGCGTCACGGTGGAGGATGATGGCAGGGGCATCCCGATAGGGATGCACAAGAAGTACAAGCAGGACGCGCTTGAGCTGGTCCTGACGAAGCTCCATTCCGG
>JBGOXV010000085.1:0-7255 GCA_041479325.1 Thermoplasmata archaeon | reverse complement strand
GACGATGTCTCTTAACTCCATCGAGGACCTCCCCAGCGAAAGGGTAAACTTTGTTATCGCTCTGACCGTATAAGTACATTCTGGATTCCGTCCTGGGAGAGGGCGGATCTCGCTTGCTCGATCTTGAGTTCGCGGATTGGGGTGAAGATTCGGAGATTGAAAGGAGGGCGTTTGGTCCTGCTTGCATTCATGTCGAATCGAGAAGGGACCATGGAAAAGGAAAGGAAGAGGAGGTTTTGGGAAACCTGAGCGCAATCCCCCCTGTAATTGAACCGAAATCATGAATGTCTGGCTTATCCGAATTCGAATCTCGCCCAGTCCACACTCACGCAATGCCAGACAAGGGATTCTCGAAGGAACGAATAGCAGGATACGCTGGCCAAGACGGTATGATCACGAATAGACCAATATAGCAGGATGTCGATTGCGCGTCGAGGGGGAGATGGAGCCTCGGCTGAGTCTGTTCGCAATCATATTGGCGCTGGTCATGATTGTTCCAGCGCTTTCCGCAAATGGCAGTCCACCTGCGTCCGCGAAGCTGTTGTACCCGTCACACATATCGTCAGTACCAGCGAATTTTGACCTGACTTACTCCCTCAAGGAGTACAACGATACTGGCCAGCCCACCCATGAAAGCAAGCTCGAGTTCTCCTCGATTGGTTACGCTGATTATTCCGATGCATGGCATGGGATGGGGGGTTGGCCCCCCGACACCAATGCGTCCTCCTCGCTAGGCCACGTGTTTGTCGACTATCTTAGGAATGCGATGGATGATGACGGGATATGTCCCCTAAACGGCACCTTCAACGATGCGGGCTGGCACATAAGTGGACTTGCGAGGAACGTCGAGGAACTGGTGGTCCGGACAGCTGACTGCACCAAAACGCTGAAGTTCTACGGCGATGCGATGGTCGGGATCCTTCCACACTCTTACGTTGCGATCCAGAAGATCGTGTTTCGCACCTGTTACCCCTTGGCTGATGTTCTCAACATCAGCGTAGACGTGTCTGCTCATCTGGGAGCAGATGCAACCCTCCGCATATCCGCTTCACTTTGGAACAACGGGACCCGCAATGTTTCGATGACGGGTTGTTCTGAGAACGTATGGCCCGCTATGATAGTCCGGAGCAACGGCTGCCATATCGCGAACCTGGATTACGACATCATGGCTGAATGCATTTTCACGGTGGCTCCCGGTGACGTATTCCAATTTGCGCCCCATATATGGAACGCATCTGGATTGGCTATTGGCAAGTACGTCGTCATGGCAACCCCATTCCTCTTGGGTGTCACGACATTCAACGTTACCGAGGACCTCGGCCATGTCAACCAAGCTCCGCACATTTCCGTGCTGGTCTCGGAGCCATCGAACTCGAGCAAGCACACGTATGTGTTCGACGCCTCCGAAAGCTGCGATGAGGAGGACCGAGTTACGGACCTGCAGGTGAGATGGGATTGGCACAGCGATGGGATATGGGACACAGACTGGTCCTTCGAGAAGACCGCGAAATACACATTCGCCAATATGACCGGGTACAATCTGACGATCGAGGTGAAGGATTCTGGCGGGCTTGTTGCCAGTAGGTCACAGGCGATGACCGTCGGTCACAGCACGGCTTTCCTGCCCTTGAGCATGCTGATACTGGCCAGCTTCGCTGCAGTGATCGCGGTCGCCCTATTGCTGCTGTTCCGGCTGAAGAGGAAGCCCCTCAACCCCTCTAGCTAGAGGTGGGGGGTCTGGTTTCTTGCGGGACGATTCCGGCCAATTTTGCGAAGCGCTCTGGCTATTTAAAGAAATCACAGCAATAGTATGGTACAAACCCTCAAAACCTCAATGGGCATCAGCGCCTCGATTATGAGAGGGCGCGGGCACACCCCAGACGCGAAGGATAGGGATTCAGATGGAGAACTCGTCGAAAGGCACTTCCGATATCAGGAGGCTTGCTAGTTGTCCACTGGATCAGCTCTACGCGGACCTGGGCACGAGTCCGAAGGGGCTCTCTGGAGCCGACGCTGACCGAAAGCTGAAGGAAGATGGTCTGAACATCCTCCCGGAAGCCAGGAAGCTCTCGCTCGTCCGCAAGACCGTGGTCCAATTCAAGAACCTCTTCAATGTGCTGCTGATGGTCGCGGCCATCTTGTCGTTCTTCACCGGGTGGACTTCTCATGACATAGGCTCTTACCAGATGGGGCTCGCGATACTTCTCGTCGTCATCGTGAGCGTCCTCTTCAGCCTGTTTCAGGAGCATCGTGCAGAGCGTGCGATCGATGCTCTGCGCAAGCTCGTCCCAGACAACATTAGGGTCTTGCGCGACGGGAAGGTAGCCCAGGAGTCGGCATCCCGAGTCGTCCCAGGGGACATCATCGCGCTCGAGGAAGGGGACAAGGTACCCGCGGACGCGCGCCTGATCTCCGCCTTCCAGCTCTCCATTGACAACTCTATGCTGACAGGGGAATCGGAGCCCCAACCGCGCCAGAGCACATGTGACGATCCTGATGACTGCGTGGCCGAGGACAGGACCAACCTCGTCTTCGCGGGAACCACAGTGGCCTCAGGTTCAGGGACTGCGGTCGTTCTTCTGACAGGAAGCAAGACCCGCTTCGGCCAAGTCGTGGGGATAGCCCATGAGATCGAGGAGCCGCTCAGCCCTCTGCAGAAAGAGATAAACTACACGGCGAGGCTGAACTTCGTAGCGGCAATCGCCATCAGCTTGCTCTTTCTGGTGATCGCGTGGCAGTTCCTGCATCTTCGGCTCTCGGAGAGCGTCCTCTTCATGATTGGTGTCATGGTATGCCTCGTACCCGAGGGGCTCCAAGTTACGCTCACACTCTCCCTCGCCATCAGCAGCTTGGCGATGTCAAAGCACAACGTCGTGGTCAAGCGGCTTTCCTCGGTGGAGACTCTCGGTTCCACGACGGTCATCTGCACTGACAAGACCGGGACGATCACAGAGGGCCAGATGACGGTTAGAAAAATCTGGATGAGCGGGGAGGTGTTCGATGTATCAGGCGAGGGGTACGAGCCTGACGGGGAGATATTCCTGAAGGGGCAAGAACTCGAGACCTCGGATCGGAAAGACCTGCAGGCACTCTGCTACGTGGCTGCCTTGGACAACAAGGCCACACTTTTGCCGCCTCTTGACCGGCGCAAGTATCGGTGGACGGCGGTGGGGGACTCAACGGATGCGGCGCTGCTAGTCCTAGCGGCCAAGTCGGGTCTGGATCCCAAGAAGACCCTGGATGAACAACCCCGAATCGGCATGATTGACTTCGACTCGAAACGCAAGATAATGACTAGCGTGCACAAGGGCGCGGACGGGACCGTCACTGCCTATGTGAAGGGCGCGGGAAACGAGGTTCTATCGCGGTGCGGGACGGCGCTGTGGGGCGACAAAGTCATTCCGATGACTCCTGGGCTCGCAGACAAGATCCGCGCGCAAATAGACGATTTCGCTCGGGAGGCCTACAGAGTGATCGCCCTGGCAACGAGGACTCTCCCGAGGGAAGTGCAGAAATTCGAATCTGATTCAGTGGAGGCGAATCTCGCATTTGTCGGACTTGTGGCGATCCTGGATCCTCCCAGAAGGGATGTTGCCCAGGCAGTCAGCAAGGCTCGAGCCGCTGGCATCAAGATAGTAATGCTGACAGGAGACCACCAGCTCACTGCCGCCGCAATCGCCCGAAAGGTTGGAATCATCACATCGACCGACAGCTCAGTGATATCCTGTGAGAAGCTCGCTGACAGAACGGACGAAGAACTTTCGGGGATCCTTGATATGCCCGAGCTAGTCTTCGCGCGTGTGACTCCAGAACAAAAGCTTCGAATCGTCCGGATACTCAGGCAAAAAGGAGAGACCGTCGCCGTCACGGGTGATGGAGTGAACGATGCCCCCGCGCTCCTCGAGGCTGACATTGGCATTGCCATGGGCATCACTGGGACGGATGTGGCGCGGGAATCTGCTGACATGGTTCTTCTCGACGACAATTTCGCTTCCATTGTGGGCGGCGTCGAAATCGGAAGATCGGTCTTCGACAACCTCAAGAAATTCATCGTCTATGTGTTCGGCCACAACTGGGCAGAGCTGCTCACATTCATAGTCTTCGTCCTCCTCCAGACGCCGCTTCCTTTGGCGGTGGTCGGGGTACTCGCAATCGACCTCTTGCTGGAGATACCTCCGTCCATCTCCCTGACGATGGAGCCTCCAGAGCCTGGGATAATGGATCGGCAACCGAGGTCGAGAAGCAGCCGTTTGTTCGACGCGAGAACCCTGGCCCGATCCTGCTACATCGGGACTCTAATCGGGATTGCAGCGATCTTCTGGTGCTTCGCCGCATGGTCCAGTGGAGGCTGGTCGCTCGGACAGTCGGGCATATCGGATAAGGCAGTCTACATGAAGGGCACAACCGTCGTGCTAGTCGGGATCATGGCGGGCCAGCTCGGGAATCTCTTCGCCACGCGAACCAACATCAAGTCCACTTTCACCCTGAGTCTCACAAGAAACAGGTGGCTACTCCCGAGCATCGCCGCAGAACTGATGATTCTCGCAGCAATCGTCTATGTTCCATTCGTTCAGCTGGTTTTTGGAACCGCGGCTCTGAAGCCGATCGAATGGTTGTACCTTTTCAGTTTCGCACCTGTGGTCCTGCTGCTAGAGGAGGCTAGGAAGCTCTATGTTAGGAGAGTCCTACTCCCCGCTCCCGCCATTGCCATACCGGCCCCCGTTCCCCTTGCCTCCCTCGAAAGAGCCGAAACCATTCCGTTCAAGGGTATGCGACGCAGGCCTTTCGTTGAGGTTGGCCCGCCCGTGATTGTCATGAGTTTCTCGGAGACGGGCACTGAGACCGCTTTGCCAATCGCGATGAGACTGGCGGAGCAGACCAGCTCGAAGATCCTGATCGCCTCGGACCGCGAGTTGCCGCTGTCCCGGCAGACGCAGATATCTGCAGAGTCGGGTGTTCCGTTCGAGTACATACACCTTGACATCGCAGATGGATCGAAGGGAAAGCGTTCAGCAGCGAAGGCGATAAGGAAGAAGGGAAAGCGTTCGGCAGCGAAGGCGATAAGGAAGTATGCCGACCGAGTAGGGGCAGAGATGATAGTGGTGCCCGTCAAGCGAGACGTTTTTGGAGACCGGACTGCCCAGAAGATGGTCGGGTGGATCGAAGAACTTCTCGGAAAACAAGTGGTCCTTGTGAGCGGGCCATCGAAACCCTCACGAGACCTGGGACACCCCCGTCGGCTCCTCATTCCCGTCCTTGACGAATTCCATCCGGAGGTGTTCGCTCTGGCCGGTGCCCTGACATCGGCCTCGCATATTCCTGATGTGGATGTTGTTGCAGCCAGGGTCATCAGAATGCCGCCGACAGTCCCTCTGTATTCGACCTTCCGCCCCGAATCACTAGTGGACTCGGACAGAGAGTTGTCATTCCTGAAGGCCTTCAGCGGATTGCCTCTACTACGTCGACTGAGCTCGAGAGTCCTACTAGTTAGGGACATCGCCAAGGACCTCGTTAGCTTCGCGGATGAGCGTCGGGTCGACCTGATCGTTCTGAAAGGGGATTGGGCTGCCAGCCGTCATGGGTTCCTGGCCAAGACAGAGAGAAGGATAGCGGCCAAGGCATCCAGCTATGTGGCAGTGCTGCTGTCCGCAGGCCACTAGACCTAAGTGCCTGGAAAAGGCAAGGCACGGTGTAATTCCATTCAGACTCAGCCAGGCGGAAAAATAGGAAAGAGAGGAGGAGTCCCTCCTCTCCCCTGTGGTTTCATGCGTTTTGCTCTAGGCGTTGTACGCTGTCAGGAACGCTCCCCAGCCCGTGGCGCTGGCGAAGGCCAGCTGGTTGTAGGCCGCGGCATGACCAGTCCATTCGCTGCCCGTTCCGAAGTACAGCGATATGCCCTTGCAGGCAGTCATCTTGCTCGCGTCCCACACCTTTATGCAGTAACTCGAAACCGCGTTCTGCATGGCCGTGGTGTCGGCCTTGAGCTTCGCGTCTGTTATGCCCCTCGTGGTCTTCACATGGACGCCGAAATCATACAGGTCCGTGAAGTAGTGGGTCGCCCACATGTTGTAGGTGGTCTTCAGAGCGGTCGCATACGCAGCCTTGTACCCGGGCAGCAAGGACTTCATGTCAGCGGACCAGGTCGAGAAGGTCGAGATCGTCGCCTTGAGCTGGACAACGTCTATCGCAGCAAGGTTGACCGTCGACGCCCACTTCTGGGTGGCATAGTATACGCCCCATGCATCGACCATCGCCATAGAGAAGTCCCTCGGGAGCATTGCGGGGTTGTTGTAGAGATTCATCAACATCTTGTCGTACGGGAACCCGTTCCCTGGTACGGTCTCCTCAGAAGCAACCATGTACGATACGAGGTTTGTCAGCGAGACCTGATACGCCACCTCGATGTTCCCCATGTTACAGGCGTCGAATGCCAGCACATCGATCCTCTTTGCCGCATTTGCGATGCCCGCCTGGAGGTCCTGCATGCTCAGGCTGTCGCCCGACGTGTCGTCCAAGCAGACGTAGTTCCAAGCGTACCCGTGATCCCACATGCTCACAGCCAGGTAGGTCGATGGATACAGCGCCGCGGCCTCGTTGATGGCCCAGGTGAGTGTCGCCGGGTCACCCATATTCATCTCGGGCGCTGTCAAGACCGTGGTAACGGTCGAGCCGGATATCTTCTGCACGCTCATCCCGCTGGTGCTCTTCAAGTCCACGAACGCCACGATGTTGACGCTAGTGCTCGCGGGAACTGCTTTCAACAACGGAAGGCTCGTGCCCGCCCAGTAGGTCTCCAGGCTGTTGTCCCCATCCATGTAGATAGCGTAGGTCCACGTAGTCCCGGTGGCAAGCGCTCCTGCACCTCTTTCGACTGGCTTCGCTAAAGCGAGCCCAGGTACCACCAACATGCCCATTACTATAGCTGCGGCTAGCATACTCAAACAATGTCGTCTCGTGTTTTCCACATCCCCATTGAGTACGAGCCCTGCATCCCCCTTCTCGAAGCTCGTACTACAGAGGCGGCATCGTCTTATCCGGATTAGAAGGTTCCGGGGGAATTTATCCCGCGCGCGCACCGTTTGGGACCGGTTTCTCCGGCACCGCGAGGACCGGTGTAATGCCATCGCCGTATCCGATATCGAACACCATTCCCTCCGATGTTAGACCCATCATCTTCCTGGGTTCCACATTCACGACGAACAGCGCCTGTATACCTTCGATTTCCTTGAGGTCGACCCTTTCATGCTTCATGCCG
>JBGOXV010000084.1:0-7283 GCA_041479325.1 Thermoplasmata archaeon | reverse complement strand
CTTGGGCTCATCCTTCCTGAGAGCGGCCTCGATCATGACCATTATCTGCTCGGTCTTGAAGTGCTTCGGCCTGATGGCCGTCGCGCAGCACGCGACCGCGCACGAGCCGCAACCCTTGCAGAGAGCCTCGTTGATCCTCGACTTGAAGACTCCTGGAGAGATCTCGGTGATGTTCGGTGCGCCATACTCGCAGATTTCCTCGCATCTGCCGCAGGCGATGCATTTCTCCTCGTCCACGACGCTCACGACACCATCAGCCTCGATGAACTCCTTGGAGAGCACCGTGTTGACCCTGGCCGCGGCTGCCAGTGCCTGCGAAACGCTCTCGCCTATCAGTCTTGGAGAGTGCGCGAGGCCGCACAGGAATATTCCGTCGGTCGCGAAGTCGACAGGCCTGAGCTTCATGTGCGCCTCGAGGAAGTACCCTTCCTTGTTCAGGGGCACCTTGAGCAGCTGCGCCAGCTCCTTGTTGTCCGGGTTCGGATGCGTGGCAGCGTTCAGGACCAGGTAGTCGGCGACAATCCTGACCCCCTGATCTATGAACTGCTCCGTCACCTCGACCTCCAGATGGTCGCCCTTCGCGGTGACCTTCGGAGGCGAGTCGGGGTCGTACCTCATGAAGATGACACCGAGCCTTGCGGCCTCGTTGTAATGCTCCTCCCTGAACCCATAGGTCCTGATGTCCCTGTAGAGGATGAACACGTTCGTTTCCGGGTGCTCCTGTTTGATCCTGATAGCGTTCGCCATGGCAGTCGAGCAGCATAGACGGGAGCAGTTCGGGTGCTCCTCGTTCCTGGAGCCCACGCATTGGATGATGACCACATTCTTCGCTTTCAGCTTCCCGGTGGCGATCATCGTCCCCAGCTCAGTCTGCTTGATCACTCTCTTATGCTTGCCATGGAGGTACTCTGTCGGCTCGTACTCGATCCCCCCGCTGGCGACGACTATGGCACCGTGCTTGAACTTCTCGCCGCTCTTGAGTGTTGATTCGAAGTTGCCTATGTATCCCTTGACCTCAGCTACATGATCGTCTAGGTGGACCTTGACGTTCTTGCTCTCCTGGATCTCCTTCTTCAGGCGCTTGAGGAGGTCCTGCGGGTCTATCCCGGACAGCGTGTGGTAGATGCTCCTCAGGTGGCCCCCGAGCTCCTTGTCCTTGTCCACAAGATGGACCTCGAATCCTGCATTGGCGATCTCCAGTGCCGCGGTCATGCCGCTGAGTCCTCCGCCTATCACCAGCGCGGACGGCGTCACCGGTATCTTCGGCTGCGGGAGTGGCTCGAGCGTCGCTGCCTTGGCAACCGACATTCGGACAAGGTCCTTCGCCTTCTCAGTAGCCCTCTCCGGCTCCAGCCTATGTACCCACGAGCACTGGTCCCTGATGTTGGCCATCTCGAACAGGTACTTGTTGAGGCCCGCCTCCCTGCAGGTGTTCTGGAAGAGCGGTTCATGGGTCCTGGGCGTGCAGCTCGCCACGACCACCCTGTTCAGGTCGTGCTTCGTGATCATCTCTTTGATCTTCTTCTGCGTGTCGCCCGAGCAGGTGTACAGGTTCCTCTCGGTGTACACTACATTCGGAAGCTTCGATGCGTATTCCACCACTTCAGGCACGTTCACAACGGACCCGATGTTGATCCCGCAGTGGCACACGAAGACGCCGATCCGGGGCTCTTTCTTCGATACATCCTTCTCAGGAGGGTACTCCTTCTTCTTGACGAGCTTCCCCCTCTCCTTTGAAAGCATCGCGGCCACCCTCCCAGCGGCGCCGCTGGCCTGGGCAATCGAGTCCGGGATATCTTTCGGACCTGAGAACGCCCCGCAAACGAAGACCCCCGGCACCGAGGTCTCCACGGGAGCTAGATCGTCCGTCTCGCAGAAGCCGAACTTGTTGAGCTGGATTCCGACAGTCTTAGCAAGGTCCTCCGCGGATGCCGGCGGCCTAGCCCCCGCCGCGAGCACGACCATGTCGAACTCCTGGTCCTCCAGCTCTGGTCCCGCGTGATATGTGACGATGAGATTGTTGGTCTTCGGATCCTCTGTCACCTTCGGGATCCTGTTGTTCCTCGCAATCCTGACGCCGTACTCGTTCTCGGCCCTCATCAGGTACTCCTCGAACTCCTTCCCGAAGGCCCTCGTGTCCATGAAGAATATCGTGGTCTTCAGCCCCGGCACGTGCTCCTGGCCGATGACCGCCTGTTTGAGCGCTGCCATGCAGCAAAAGGATGAGCAGTAGGTGTTCCCCGTCTGCGCGTCCCTCGAACCGACGCATTGGATGAACGCGATCCGCGTGGGCACGTCGCCGTCCGAGGGCCGGATGATGTGCCCCTCCGTGGGGCCTGAAGCGCTCAGCATCCTCTCGAACTCGATGTTCGTGAGCACGTTCGGGAAGACCCCGTGCCCGTACTCGACCTTCTTTGCGGCGTCGAACACGCTGAGCCCCGGGCTCAGGATGATGGACCCTACCTCGATGACCTCCTCGATGTCGGGTTCCATCGAGTACTGGATGGCCTTGGCCTCGCAGAATTTCTCGCAGACGCCGCAGCCGATGCACAGCCCACGGGAGATAGTGTACACGAGGGGCACGGCCTGGGGGAAGGGCACGTAGATTGCCTTCGCGGGTGCCATGTCCCTGTCGAACGAATTGACACCCTCGATTGGACAGTGCTCGGCGCATACGCCGCAACCAGTGCACTTGTCCTCGAGGATGTATCTGGAATGCTTCGTGATCGTGACTTTGAAGTCGCCCGCCTTGCCATCGACCTTCTTGAGATCGGCGTGCGTCAGCATCGTGATGTTCTCGTGCCTGCCGGTCGCGACGAGCTTCGGCGACAGGATGCACATGGCGCAGTCGTTAGTCGGGAAGGTCTTGTCGAGCTGGGCCATCGTGCCGCCTATGCTCGGCGTGGTCTCGAGTATGTAGACCTTGTACCCGGAGTCGGCAAGGTCGAGCGCCGCCTGCATGCCCGCGGGTCCTCCGCCTATCACCAGTGCGGCGCCCACGGTCCTGCCCTCAATCATCCTGGACCGCCTCCTTGGAGATCGGCCCAAGCTTCTCCAGCTCAACAACCATTTTCTTGACCGTCTCTGCGAACTTCCTGCCCTCTGAACCAGCGATCCACTCCACCTTGAACCTCTGGGGCTCAATGCCTGCATCGTCCAGGAAGTTCTCGAGGAAGTTCCCCCGCATCGAGGTCTTCTCGTTCCCGTTGATGTAGTGGCAGTCCGCCGGATGACAGCCGGCGACTATGACCCCGTCCGCGCCAAGGGCGTACGCTTTCAGCACGAACGACGGGTCCACCCTGCCGGAGCACATGACCCGGATGATCCTCACGTTCGGAGGATACTGGAGCCTGGTAGTGCCCGCGAGGTCCGCACCCGCGTACGAGCACCAGTTGCAGCAGAATGCGACTATCTTCGGTTCGTGGACCGCCTGGAGGTCCGTCCTCTGTGCCCCTGCCTCCATGGTCAGCTCCCCCTTACCTTCCTGAGGAACGAGTGAGCCGATACGTGGTGAGTGTCGAAGCCGAGGGAGATCGGGTCAATGCCCATCGCGAGCGCCTGGAACTGGGAGATGTGCATGACCGGGATGCCGTCCTTCGAGAACGACTTCTGGGCGTTGTCGAACTGGAGCATGCAGAACGGGCAACCAGTGACGATGCAGTCGGCGCCGGCGGCTGCTATGTTCCGACATTTGTCCTGCGTCAGCGCGTTGGCAAGCTCGATGACGTGGGACCTGACGCCTCCGCCAGCGCCGCAGCAGTCCAGCTTGTCCTCGTAGTCGACGCTGGTGGCACCGCACGCTTCCACGATCTTGTCTATCATCACGGGATCATTCGGGTCGTCGAGGGTGGCGCGCTCTGTGGGCCTCAGGTAATGGCAGCCGTAGTGGACGGCCACTTTGATGTTCTTGAGCGGGTGCTTCGTCTTCTTCGATATCTCGTCCAGACCGACATCCTTGGCCATGACCTCGACATAATGCCTGACCTTAACGGGCTCGAAGATCTTTCTCCTGCTCTCTGTCTTCTGGGCTATGCCCGTGTACTTCTTCCCGATTTGGGAAAGCACCCTGTTGACCTTGCCCATGTTCTTGGGTTCCTGGAGGTATTCCGTGGCTTTGAGCAGGGATGCCAGACAACCGTTGCAGACCGTGAGAATCTGCCGGCGCTCGTTCTGGGCAAGCACCAGGTTCCTGGCGGCCAAGAGAATCCATGTGTCCTTGTCCGTTGAGTAGAAAATTCCGGGCACTGGACAGCAAGAGAACTCCTTCTGATCCTTGACATCCATGTTGAACCCTTCCTTCCCGGTAACCCACCTGACGGCATACTCGATGCCGGGGTACCTGTTCGGTATGACGCATCCGAAGAAGTAGACGAATCCGTTGGAGTTGTTCACACCTTCACCTCCTCTTGGATGCCTATGAGCTTGTCGTACTTCGACGCGTGCACCAGCACCTGTATCTCTTTGATGACCGTCTGGTAGTCAGCGTCATGGGTGTGGATCGGCTTGAGCCCCAGCTCGATCCTTATCTTGTCTATCTCGGGGTCGGGCTTGACGCTCTGGCCGTACTTTACGAGGTTCGTCGCGGCGGTCTTTACGAACGGGGGGATTATGCCCTCCCTGATCGCGATATGCCTCAAGGCGATCATGACCTCGGCTGGGTTCAGGTCCGCCGGGCAGTGCTCGTAGCACCTGTAGCATGTCGCGCACACCCACCTCGTATCAAGGGTGTACTTCTTCAGGCCGAACTGACAATACTTCATGATGATTCTGGTCTTGTAGTCGATCTTGAGGCTGATTGGGCAGACACCGGTGCAGTTGCCGCACTGGAGACATGTCATGACGTCCTTGCCGCCATACTTCCTGATCTCCTTCGAGAAGTTACGATCAAGTTGCGACTCCTCGATGATCTTGTCCTCCACGAGCTTCTCGTGCAGGCCGCCTATGAAGACCTTCTCGACCTCAGCCTCCGGGTCCTTCATGGCGACACCTCCGCCTCGGCCTTCTTCTTGGGCGAGCTCTTTCTCGTGGTCTCCGTCAGGGCTGCCTGGATCTCCGAATAGATCTGATCGTCAGTGAATTGCATCGGTGAGATTGCTTTCTGGGGGCACGAAGCGGCGCACGTCCCGCACCCGTGGCAGAGTGCTTCGATCACGTGCGCCCTCATGCCACCCTTGTCTCCCGGGACCAGCTCCGGGGCGCTGTATGGACACAGGTCGACGCAGAGGCCGCATCCTTGGCACAGGTCCTCGTTGACTATCGCGGTAAGGGGCTCGATCCTGACCTTTCTCGCGAACATAGGTGCGGCGGCGGAGGATGCCGCCGCCTTTGCCTGGGCCACGCTGTCGGGGATGTCCTTCGGACCCTGGGCGCACCCTGCCAGATAGATCCCGTCCATGGCCGTGTCTACCGGTCTCAACTTCGGGTGAGCCTCCATGAAGAACCCGTCCGGGCTCTGCGTGAGGCTCAGTATCTTCCCTATCCTCTTGCTGCCCTCGGAGGGTATGAGCCCGGTCGACAGAACAACGAGGTCGAACTCTCTCTCGGTGATCTCGCTTAGAAGGGTCTCCTCTGCCCGTATCTTGATGCTCTTCGTCTTCGGGTCCAGCGAAAGCTTCGCCGGCCTGCCCCTGATGAACTCGACTGCATAGTCCTCTCTGACTCTGTGGTAAAGCTCCTCGAAGCCCTTGCCGAACGCCCTGATGTCATTGTAATACACGGCGATTTCAGTCTCCGGCTCGTGCTCCATGACTATCTGCGCGTTCTTGATCGCATACATGCAGCAGACACGGGAGCAGTAGTTGTTCCCGATTTTCTTGTTCCTCGAGCCAACGCACTGGATGAAAGCGACCCTCTTCGGCGGCTGACCGTCGGAGGGTCTGATCAGGTGTCCGCCCGTAGGGCCCGAGGCGTTCAGCATCCTCTCAAGTTCCAAACCGGTGATGACGTTCTCGTATTCCCAGTACTTGTAGACGCCCTTCCTCATGGGTTCGTAGGTATCGTAGCCAGTGGCGACGACGATCGTGCCCACCTTCAGCGTCAGGATTTCGTCCTTCATTTCATGGTCGATGGCCTGGTTCGAACACACCTTGACGCAGAGCAGGCACTTGCCCGATTTGAAGTGCAGGCAGTTCTCCTTGTCGATGGTGTACTTCAGCGGGACCGCCTGTGGGAAGGGGACGTAGACCGCCTTCCTCTTGCCGAACCCGAGGTCGAATTCGTTGTCGACCTTGACCGGGCACGCCTCGGAGCACAAGCCGCAGCCGACGCACTTGTCTTCGTGGACGAACCTGGCCTTGCGCCTGACCTTCACCTCAAAGCTACCAACGTAGCCCTTGACCTCCTCGACGTCTGAGTATGCGAGGAGAGTGATGTTCGGGTGCCTCGAGAGCTCGACCATTTTAGGCGCAAGGATACAGATCGCGCAGTCGCCCGTCGGGAAGGTCTTGTCCAGCTGCGCCATCTTCCCGCCGATACTCGGCTGGGTCTCGACCAAGTAGACCTTGAAGCCCATGTCCCCCAGGTCGAGGGCCGCTTGGATACCCGCAACGCCCCCGCCGATCACGAGCGAGGTCGGCTCGACTGGAACCTCCCTGGCTTCGAGCGGCTTGAGCTTCGCGGCTTTCGAAACGCCCATCTTGACCAGGTCCGCGGCCTTCTCGGTGGCTTTCTCCTTCTCGTGTGAATGGACCCACGAGCACTGCTCGCGGATGTTCACCATCTGCAGAAGGTATGGGTTCAGACCGGCCTGTTGTACGCACTTCCTGAAAGTGGGTTCGTGAAGCCTCGGTGAGCAGGACGCGACGACCACGCGCTGGACTCCATTTTCCTTGATGGCCTTGATTATCTCTGCTTGGCCGAGGTCGGAGCAGGTATACTTGTTCTCCTTGACCACGACCACACCAGGAAGCTTCTCTGAGGCCTCCCTGACCTTGCCGCAGTCGACCACTCCAGCAATGTTGCTTCCGCAGTGACAGATGAAAACGCCGATCTTCGACCCGGCAATGTCGCCAGATCCCTTTTTCGGATCGCTTGTTTCGGTGTCCTTTTCTTGCGGTGCGGGTGCAGTCATGTCCCCCCCTCCCACGTCACGGGTTAGATGGTTCTCGATAGGTCCGAGTGACCCCGATAATCGTCGCCACCCTCTATGACTGGCGTTACTACCCGGACCTGTGAGTATGCTGACAACTTTTAGTAATTCAACGGCCATTTATATACGTTTCGCTATCACGTTTTCGAAAACCGAGTGAAGTGCCACGATTCTCGTTTGACTTGCCGAGGGTCCT
>JBGOXV010000083.1:0-7327 GCA_041479325.1 Thermoplasmata archaeon | reverse complement strand
CATGATGGACTACTTCCTGGACAGGATGGACAAGGCCTGGGTCGTGGAGGACCTGGCTGTTGCGCTCGGAACGACCAAGGCCACGATCTACAGGCACATCAACAAACTGAAGGGGTTCGACCTCCTCGAGGAGATGAACGTCGAGGATTCCGACGGCAAACCGAGGAAAGGCTACAGGATCCGGTACGGCAACCTGGGCAAGGCCTGGAACTTCACTGAAGCGCATGTCAACGTCGCAATGGAGAATTACAGGAAGACGGTTGACCATCTGCAGGAACTAGCAGTCAAGAAGGGGGACAAGCATGGCAAAAAAAGATGAAGCCATCATTCTGACACCGGGCTCGCTCTACAAGATCAAGAGCCTCGAGGGGAGAGACAAGCCCATGGAGACCACAGGGATCTTCAAGGGATACGCTGCCGTCGCCCACGACACCGCGCTCGTGATCGAGCTTGACAAGAACCACGGCGAGGACAAGGGCAAGATGAGGCTGATCCTGTCCCACATGATCCTCTCGCTAGACGTGCTGAAGGCCGAGAAGGAAGAGGAGAAGAAGGAGTCGGACAGCACCGCGGTGTACTTCGGATGAAGGTGACGGTCGACGCCCTCCAGGCGAGGATCATCGGCATTCTGAAGGACTGGTACCCGATCACCGTCGAGGAGCTGAGGGACGAATTGTCGCTTCCCTCCGGGGTGCTGGAGAGGTCTCTGAAAGCGCTGATGGTCAAAGGGGTCGTCGCGCTCGAACCACTGAGCGACAAGACCTTCATCCGACTGCTGACGCCGGAAGTCGTTCTCGAGAAGGAGAGGAAGGGGCACAAGAAGGCCGTTCCGATGCCGGGGCAGAAGGTGCGGGCGGTCGACGACTTGATGTATCGGTGACCTCCCACTCCGATAAGTTGATATCAGTTCTGGATTCTCGGAGAGCTGTGGACTATTTCGATGAGCTGCTGCAGGCACTCGTCATGGGCGAGGTCGCATCGAGGGACGACCTGCTGAAGCTGAAGGCGAAGCTATGCAAGAAGCACCGTATGTCCAGGGTCCCGCCGAACTTCGAGATTCTGGCGCGGGTGCCGGATGAGTACCGGGATGTCGTCGAGCCGTTCCTCAAGAACAAGCCCGTCAGGACCATGAGCGGCGTGGCACCGGTCGCAGTGATGACCAGTCCGTTCGACTGCCCCCATGGAAGGTGCACATACTGTCCCGGGGGAACATCCAACAACACTCCGCAATCGTACACCGGGAGGGAGCCAGCCGCCTTGCGCGCGGCGATGTACGACTACGATCCGTTCAAGCAGACCGCGAGCAGGCTAAAGCAGTTCCACGCCATCGGGCATCGGACCGACAAAGTGGACCTAATCATCATGGGCGGCACGTTCACATCTCGCCCGGAGGACTATCAGGAATGGTTCGTGAAGAGGTGCTTCGACGCAATGAACGGCGAGGACTCGACGGACCTCGATTGCGCGCAGCGAGCCAACGAACTTGCCGACGCGAGATGCGTCGGCATGACCCTGGAGACGAGGCCGGATTGGTTCGGCGGCCACCAGGTGGATCATTCGCTATCCATGGGCGCCACCAAGGTGGAGCTCGGCGTCCAGATACTCGATGACAAGGTGCTCGACGGCGTCAAGCGTGGGCATCACGTCAAGGAGGTGGCCGAAGCGACGAGGAGGGCGAAGGACGCCGGTCTCAAGGTCGCCTATCACATCATGCCGGGGTTGCCGGGGAGCAACCCCAAGAAAGACCTCGCATCCTTCAGGACGATGATAGAGGACGAGCGGTTCAAGCCAGACATGTTGAAGATATACCCGACGCTCGTGATCAAAGGCACTGGCCTTTACGAGGACTGGGTCGCGGGCAAGTACAAGCCGATGTCCCTCGAAGAGACTGTCAGGCTGCTCGCGGATGCCAAGAGCCTTGTCCCTCCCTGGATCAGGATACTGAGGATCCAACGCGACATACCAGTCCAGTTGATCGAGGCCGGCGTCAAGAAGAGCCACCTGCGTGAGCTCGTGATGAAGGAGTTGCGCTCCGCGGGGACTCCCTGCAGGTGCATCCGGTGCAGGGAGATCGGGCACCTGCCGTCGGACAAGGTGACCCCACTTGAAGGCGAGGCGCAGCTGACCGCGACGACATACCGCGCATCGAAGGGCTCCGAGACCTTCCTTGCATACGAGATCCCATCCACCGACTCTATCGTCGGGTACGCGAGGCTCCGGTTCCCATCGGATCCCAAGGCCGAGGCCGCCTTGCTGCGCGAACTGCATATATATGGCCAGATGGCCCCAATCGATGGGAAGGCCGGGGCTCATTGGCAGCACAAGGGATTTGGCGAGAGGCTCCTAAAGGAATCCGAGGGCAGGGCGAATGAGGGGGGATACTCAGAGCTCTGGGTGACGAGCGGCGTGGGGGCTAGGAACTATTACCGGCGGCTGGGTTATGAGCGCAAGGGCCCGTACATGGCCAAAAGGCTCCGCGGGTAGGGACCAGCGTCGTTACCATTATATCAGCTCATTATTATCTGATGGCATTGGGAGGTCCTCTGTGGTCTGTCTTAAATGCGGAGGCAAGTCTGAAGGGGACGCGCTTCTCTGCGATGCGTGTGCGGATGCGTCCTTCAGTGAATCCAAGTTCTTCTTGAACCCCGTCCTGATAGGTCCCAGCCTGTGCTCCAGATTGAGAAACCAGGGGTCGGCAGCGTACCTGCTCGGACCGAACACCAGCTCAGATATCGTCACAATAGCCTCACCGGACCTCCAGAAATCACTCAAGGACATGAACGTCCAGGGTTTGCAGCACGAGGAGCTGAAAGGATTCTACCAGAAGTGCAACGCCATGCTTGCGCATCTGGGGGTCCCCCTGAAGCTGGATTCCCCACAGATCCTTCTCACGGACGATGCCTCGGACACGATCACGGCGATCGTCACGAAGGTGAACATGGCCGAGAAGATGTACCCGATGGAGGGCATGAGCGATCTGTACGTCCGGGTCGGGATCGTGTACTGGTGCGCCGCTCACAGCATCCTGATGAGGACCGCGTCCAAGAAGTGGGTCAAGGAGAAGAAATCCTACCTGACGTCGAGGGCGAAGGATTACATGTCGAAGGTCAGCACGGCGGACGACCTCTACTCTATCGCGGTCCGGGACATGGGGATGGTCTGCCTCGACTCTCAGGAATGGGCCGCCGCTGAGGAGAACCTCGCGAACGCCTTCAGGCATTTCCCCAACGATTACAAGATCGGGGAGGGCCTCGCTCGCTCGCATTTCATGTTGGGCAACGCGATGGAAGCCTTGTCGAGCGTCGACGAGGTGCTTGTCCAGGGGGACATATGCGAGCTCTGGGTCCTCAAGGGCGAGATACTCCGGAAGATCGACCGACTGGAGGAAGCCTTGGAATGCTTCAACCGGGCGTTGCAGATTGATCCGAACTGCATGGCTGCTCACGATGAGCTGATAGGCACGCTCAGGGATGCAGGCCGACTTGAAGAGGCCGCGTTCGCGGAGAACCAGCGCGCTCTCTCGAAGAGACCTGACCTTGAGCAGAAGATCAACGAGATGATATTCGAATTCAAGAAAGCCACTTCGGCATAGGAACCCGAAGTTGAGGTGATGGCCGCAGAGGCCAGCGAGGTCAGTGCCGCGGCCTCCCCGGAAGTGCCGTCGGTCAAGCCGACCCCAAGGCCCGCGCCCACGCCGAAGCCCGCTCGGGGGCTCATCGACATAGCGAAGGAAGCCTTGAAGGTCAGGGACTTCGACAGTGCTATCGTCCAGGTCCTGCACATCCTGCGCTCGGACCCTGACAATCACGATGCCAACCTGGTGCTGATAGAGGCGCTCATCTCCAAGGGCAACCTGAAGGAGGCCGCCCCGAAGGTCCACGCGTTCTACGAGAAGAATAACACGGACCCGAAGGCATGGTACTGGAGGGGTGAGGTCGCAAGGAGAGAGGGGAAGTGGGGAGCATCGGTCCAGTACTTCAGCAAGGCGGTCTCCCTCGACCAGACGATGGTTGAGGCGTGGGTGTCGATGGGACAGGCGCTGCTCGAGCATGAAAGGCTCAGCGGAGCCGATGAGAGCTTCTCCAGGGCCCTTGAGATAGAGACCGACAATGCGAGGGCATGGCTCGGAAAAGGTAAGGCGCTCAAAGGGCTTGGACGATGGGGTGCAGCGGTCCAATGCCTCGACAGATACACTGCCCTGGCACCGAGGGACTCCGACGCTTGGCTCCTCAAGGCCGACCTGCTGTTCGACAATGAGAAGTACAACCGGGCATTCGAGTCATATGACAATTATCTGGCATTGGTCGGTGATGATTCGTACGCCCTCGGCAGGAAGGGCATCGCGCTGAATGCGATAGGCCGAGTCGAGGAGGCCAAGAAGGTCCTGGAAGAGAGCGTGAGGCTGGACCCGGGCAACAAGGAAGCCAGGAAATGGCTCAAGATGATGTCGGGGGGATCGTGATGGTCGAGATAGACAAGATCATCAGCGAGCGATCGGACGATCGGATCCTCAAGGCACTCAAGGACATCTCGGACCCGGAGTTCACGAAGCTCGCAGAATCCATCCTCGGTTACCTCGAGCTGAAGCTCGTGCGTGCCCGTCCTAAGGGGACGTTCTACGTGGCGGAGTGCATTCACAGACCGGATGATAAGAAGTACGTGGTGTTCTTCTCGAGGGGTGATGAAGTCATCTCCAAGGGTGACATGCAGAGCCTGTTTACGTACATGACGAGGGCCGAATCTCCCAATGGTCTCGTGCTAACAACTTCATTGATAGCGAGCGACGCGGCCTCGTTCGCCGAGGCAAACAACATCGGGCTCGCGGACGCGACGAAGCTCTCGGCACTGCTCCGGAGGTTCGATCTCGACAAGGAGATCATGCGCTCCGCCGACCTCTGGAGGGAGAGGGCACAGGCCACCAAGATCCCGGGCTCGGACAGGGCCCTCGAGACGGTGATGAAGGATGGGTACGATGCCATCGCCACGAAGGATTTTATGAAGGCGCTGGAGAAGTTCGATCACGCCATCATGCTGAAGGAAGACTACGATGTGCCCTGGAGGATGAAGGGCAATACTCTGGATGAGATGGGATACCACGAGCAGGCGCTCGAATGCTACAAGCATGCGTTGGAGCTCTACGCCGAGAGCGACGAGACCTGGTTCTCCCTCGGGAGCTGCCTTTTCTCACTTGGAAGATACGCGGAGGAGATCGTCTGCTACGACCGAGCGCTCCAGTACAACCCGGGCATGCAGAAGTCGCTCATCAACAAGGGCTCCACGCTGCACAGGCTCGGCAGGTACGAGGAGGCCCTGGAGACTTACGACAGGGTGCTCAAGATCAACTATCGCCTCGAGAAGGTTCACAACAACCGGGGGGCGACCCTCCACGCGATGGATAGGTTGAACGAGGCGCTCCAATCCTACAACCACGCGATCGAGCTCAAGCACGACTACGTGGAGGCATGGATGAACAAGGGCAGCCTGCTCTACGAGATGGGGAAGTACGGGGAGGCTTTCGAGGCGTTCACGCAGATGACTCACGTGAGGCCCG
The DNA here is from genome assembly GCA_041479325.1 of Thermoplasmata archaeon. Lineage (GTDB taxonomy): Archaea > Thermoplasmatota > Thermoplasmata > UBA10834 > UBA10834 > COMBO-56-21. The sequence goes on along the minus strand of JBGOXV010000083.1, from coordinate 1,776 downwards.
AGCTCCCCAAGGGCTGGTACCTGAGGGGTCTCGCCGCGAAGAAGACGGGCACGATCACGCAGGCGAAGTCCAGCTTCGAGGCGGCGCTGCGCCTGGACCCGAACTACGCTGAGGCCAAGAGGGCACTGGACGACATCTCGAAGAAGATCGCGGAGAAGTTCACGGAAGTGCCGAGAATAGTGCAGGACATCTTCACTTCAGAATCCGTGACGATGGGCGAGCCGAAAGACATGGTCGGAACTACGAGGCTTTCGCAGGACATCCTCGAGCGGGTGCGCAAAGAGAATGTCGAGGAGCTAGCGGAGGAAGTATACGGCGACAAAGCAGAGCTCCTGCTCCTGTTGGGAAGGATGGACGAGGCCTTCGACTACCTGGGGAAGTCGCTCAGGCTCGAAGGGGAGAACCCCTCTCTCCTGACTCAGGCCGGGAACGTGCTCTTTGGACTGGGCAAGCCCGATGCGGCGGTGAAGACGTACGAGCACGCGCTTCTGGTCGATCCCAAGTACACTCCGGCGCTGATGAACCTGCACGCCCTGCTCACGAATCAGGGCGAGCTGGAGAAGGCGGCGAAGGTCAGTGAGTCCCTGCGGAAGTCCGCGTTTGGTTGGCAGGCGATGGGTACCGCCGCACTCGAGGCGTCCTCCAGGAAGGATTTCAAGCAAGCGCTCGAGGACATCGATCTCGCGCTAGCCCTGGAGGATGTGTCCGAACTGCAGAACCTCAAGGGCCTGCTGAGATTGATCGACGGCGACCCGAAGGTGGCCTCCGAGACCTTTGAGAAGACGAAGGCGATGCCACTGGACCCGGCGGAGGGATTCAACAACAGTGGCGCGACCTTGTTGAAAGGCGGCGACCCGGAGAAGGCGAGTTCGGAGTTCGATCGAGCGATAAGGCTTCAACGCAACCATCCAGCAGCGTGGAACAACCGGGGTTGCGTCCTATACAAGGTCGAGAGGGTCAGGGAGGCGATTGCGTGCTTCGACGAGTCCGCCGTGATGGTCCCGACTAGCGTGGCGCTGTCCAACAAGGGGTTCTGCCAGCTCTCTCTTGACCTGCTCTTGGACGCTTTGAAGACGTTCGAGCAATCTCTGAGCGTGGCCGAGACCCCTGAGGGTTACAACAACAAGGGCATAGTTCTCGAGCGCATGGGGAAGAAGGACGAGGCTCAGGTGGCATTCAAGGAGGCGCTGAGACTTGCGCCGCAGTTCAAGGATGCTGTCGAGAACGGGAAGAGGTCAGGTCTCGTGGTTGAAGCGGTCAAAGAACCAGTGAAGGAACAGCCTTTGCGCGCGGCCGCCCCGAGCGAGGAGGTCGTCGGCGACAAGGAGGCCGCCCAAGCGGAACTGGCAAAGGCCGACGAGCAGACCCTGAAGGGCATGCGCAAGGCCGAGCTGGAAGCGCTCTGCGAATCCCTTACCATCGATCCCAACGGCACGAAGAATGAGCTGATCCGGCGGCTGCTCAATGCGAAGGGCGTGAAGCCGAAGAGATGACGGAGCTACCGCTAAGAGGATCCTTCTCTTGATGTCGAGTATCTCACCCGATGCTCATGACCACGACATCTCGGACTGCCTTCATTTCGCTGAACGGCAGCACGAGCCGGCCCTGGGCATCTGTTTTGAAAAGTCTCGGTTCGACCTCTTCCGCAGGAATCACGAGGACGTTCTGAAGCGCTCCAGTCTTCGTGTCCAATACGAAGTTCTCTATCATTCCAAGGATCTGGCCGTCGTTCGTCATCACGGTCTTGCCCTTGAGCTCGGTGATGAATTTCCGCAT
>JBGOXV010000082.1:0-7344 GCA_041479325.1 Thermoplasmata archaeon | reverse complement strand
GTGGCTAATGGTGTTCCCGGTTGGGAAGATGAACCCGACCATCACCATCATGAATAGAGGCATTAGCACGAGCATGACTAACCGGAGCTTGCTCCTGCTGAACTCCAGCAGGTCCTTCCAGCAGATCCACGCACTGTGTCTCAGAATCCTTCCCACTCCCATGTGCTCACCTCACCCTCTTGCTGCTGCGCCACCCGCCAGGACCTTCTCTCCGTGTCGGTTCCGACGTCTTTGAGGCGCTGTCTCTGACTTCGTGTCCAGTTATGTGGAGGAACACGTCCTCGAGAGTCGGCTCGAGATTCTTCACTGTTTTGATCTGGGCACCGTTCTTTCGAAGGGCGTCCACCAGAGTGTCGAATGAGTCGTTGCCAACTGAGCTGACCTTGATATGGGCTGCATCGCCCCGGACCACGGAGCTCACGGATTTCAGAGATTCAACGGACGACACTATCTTCGCGTCGAGGTTCGGAATTTCGAACTCGAACAACGTCGCGTCATTCCCTGTGATGGACCTCTTCAGATTGGCCGGTGTGTCAAGGGCCACGATCTTTCCTCCGTCCATGATTCCTATTCTGTTGCAGAGCATGTCCGCGTCGCCCATCATGTGAGTTGTGAGGACCATGGTGGTGCCGTTCTCGATGTTGATTCTTCGTATGAGCTCACGGATCTCCGCGCTCGACTGCGGGTCCAGACCCAGTGTGGGCTCGTCCAGGAATAGTATCTCAGGCTGGTTCACGAGAGCGCGTATGACATTGATCCGCTGCTTCATGCCGGTGGAAAATGTGTCTATCCTGTGGTCTGCCCATTTCTCCATCCGCACGAAACCCAGGAGCTTGGCTATCCTCTTGTCCAGAACATCGCTTGGGATGTCGTACAGCTTGCCGAAGAGCAGGAGGTTTTCCTTCGCGGTCAGCTCGCCGTACATGATCATCTTCTCGGATACGAGACCGATGTGCTCTCTTACCTTTCCGTCATCCTTCTGGACATCAAACCCGGCGACCCTCGCCGAGCCCTCCGTCGGGATGCTGAGGGTAGACAGCATCCTGATGGCAGTTGATTTGCCTGCCCCGTTGGGACCCAAGAGGCCGAATATCTCGGCCTTCTTCACGTCGAAGGTGACATGGTCTACCGCCGTGAAATCCCCAAACTTCTTCGTCAGATTAGTAGTACTGATTGCCATATCGGACATGATCATACACCCTATCCTCGCCCGCACTTCTTCGTTTCGTTCTTGTTCAGCTTTGATGTGATGCTTCTGATGGTCTTCAGTGACACATCGAGCGCAGAAATGTCATCCGAGCTCAGAGAAGAGAGGTTCTCGATGATCATCTTCCTCGTGCTCCTTTTGAACTCCTTGATGATGTCTCTTCCGGCCTTCGTCGCAGCGACGTTGACTATTCTTCTGTCATCCTTGTCCGGGATCCGTTCTACCAGACCTTCCTCGATCAGCCTGTCGATCAGTGTTGTCATGTAGGGTTTTGAGATATCCATGCGCTTGCCGATCTCGGAAGTCGGCAGGGGTCCTTCCATGAGCACGGTGGCGAGGACGAGGCGGCTGGGGTCAAACCTTCGGACACCATGGTGGAAGTCCCCCTTGGACATTCTTCGAAATGACTGGAACGAGTACATTAGATTGTCAGCTATGCGGTTTAGCTTCTTCTCGTCTGAGCCTTTCACGGACCCGGGATTGATGGTTCCATTATTTAACTATTCTGTGATTAAACTATTTTAGGACTTTCAGGGGGCACAGCAAGGGTCATAGGTGGGGAGACGAGATAGATGCCGATCACCTGGCAGGAACGGGAATTCGTGGATGCCTTACTCATGGCTCGATAGCATTGATCGGGGGTTGATGCCCCAAGGACGATTGACTTGGGAATCCGAAGCGTTGGGAGAATCGGTTCCGCCGCAGTACCCCCCGATAGTTGCACAGAGAGGAGAAACATGTTCCGCCCTATGCATTGCGGAACCGATGTCCCGTACAAGTTGTGCGTGCTCGCACTATAGAAGATTTGTGCTCCTAAAGCCTAGTCATCATCCGGTTTGACCAAGAATAGGCATATCCTCGAGGAAGGAGAATCCCCATCAATCTGGCGCAATTCGTGGCAAAGTATATGGGTCGTCCTTGCTGTCCCGCGAACATGGCAATGAAATCCAGGACAGCCTTGGCCATCGTAGCGTTGGTCGCGGCGATTGTGATCATTGGGGGCGCGGCGGGCATGCTGCTGCTCCAGAGCAAGAATGGCACGGTAGCCATGTATGTCAAGGATGCACCCGCGAACTGGAAGCACGTTAACGTCACATTCTCAGAGATTCAGATACACCAGGCTAATGCGAGTAACTCCTCGAGCGGATGGCACACCCTCACTCTGAATGGAACGCACACGATTGATCTCGCCGCACTGGTCAACGTATCCGATCTGCTGGCCCAGGGAAGCGTCGGAGCAGGCAAATACACCCAGATTCGGATTGTCGTGACAAACGTGACCGGTGTCTTGACAAACGGTACGAAGGTCAACTTCACAGTCCCCTCCGGAGAGCTCAAGACGACCCACCCGTTCAATGTCGTGGCTGGAAAGACCACCAAGCTGACCCTGGAGATAGACCTCTCCAAATCGATAACACAAGCGAATGGCAAGTGGCGGTTCAGTCCGGTGCTCGGACCAATCGTTCAGGGCTGAGGCGTCTTCGTCTCCCTGTTTCGCTCATACGTGGAACTGATGTTCTCGACTAGTTCCTCCTCGAAGTAGTTGAAGTAGACGAAAGTGAAGACTAGAGAGATACCCAACAGCACGACCACGAAAGCGGTGAACCACAAGAGATAGATCTGGACATCAATCGTGCTGATCGAGAGCCTGATGAGGATTATTATGGTCCCAATGGCCAGATAGCTTTGGAACAAGCGTGACCGGATGCCGTCGTACAGTTTGAAGTCCTTCGTGACTCCTTTGATACGGGCATCTAGTCTGCGGAATACTTGCCATGGCAGGATAATCAAGGGGATGAGGACCGAACCGCTGATAAGTATGCCGAAGACTGCGAACAGAGCTGCCGGGGATCCGTTCGAGACGAATGGGTTGAAGCTGACATAGACGGCAAGGATTACTCCGAAGAACAGCTCCCAGCAGACTGCCCTCTTCAGCTCGGACCAACGCATCTTCCCGCTCTTGGAAAGGGGGCCCATACGTAGAGTTCGGGTGTCCAGCACCTCCGGGATGTCGAAGAGCCATCTTATCACGCGGTCCTTCGACGAGATTCTCTGACTTGGGTCCAAGCTAGCAATCTGTAGAAGGACCCAAGGGGTGACCTTCCTCCCAATGGCTGCCATTACCCCAATCCCACCGAATGCGAGCAAGAATCCAACCAGAAATGTAAACACGGCCGCCACGAAGAACCCGAAGACCAATGCCAGGATCACGGATCCCATGTTCTCCGTCGCGGAGGGAGGGAGCTGGAAGACATCTGGCCTGTACTGGTACGCGACGAAGAGAATTGCGACCACGACGACGGCGCAGACAACGGCCGCCACCATGCTCCCCAACCAGACCCTCCTTCGTGGCAAGAGCCCCTTCTTTCGGTTGTAGTGAAATGAAAGCAATCCCGCAACCAGAAATGCCGAAGACAGACCGCTCAACGCACTCCCGATTAATTGGAGTCCCGAATTCTTCTCCACAAGTAGGACGACCGCAGCTGGCACGGCCGATCCAAGAACGGCGAATACGGCGAAGACCAAGAGGACCCTGTTGTCCTGTTGCTGTCTTGAGAGCGGGGGTGGCACCATAGGGCTGCTTCCTCGTGTCTGCCTTCAATCACTCATGGCGTGAAGGTTTTTAACAGCTTCTAATCGAGTGCCATGGTCAGAGCCAAATGTGGGTGTTGCCGAGGTGGCGAATTGAGGAGAAGACTCGGGCGCTTCTGGATGGTTGGATGCTAGTTCAGTGGAGTGGTTGCACCCAATCGGGAAAACCGTTATCTAATGTGGCCACGCTCGATGTCGTATCAGAAGAGGCGGTGGACAAATATGGTTTCATCAAGGTTGCGAACACTGTGGATATTCCTGCGGGCGGGATGAAGAGCGTGAGATATGGGAGCGAGGACATATTGATCGCGAACGTGGACTGGAAGTACTATGCTATCACTGGTTTGTGCACTCACCGCCAATCTGCGCTCGCCGATGGCAAGCTTGAGGGCAACATAGTCACCTGCCCGAAGCATGGCTCCACTTTCGATGTCACCACGGGGAAATCCACGAGTGGACCGAAGGTACTGGGATTCCGCGGCAAGACCTCGGATGCGCGGGCGTTCGAGGTGAAGGTCGAATGATCTGACATATCTGTTAAGATCTGATGCGATTGTGTTTTGAGATTCGGGAGGCGAAGAAGATGGCGACTTCTGGTCCACAAGTTGAAGCATCGGGCGCGGAGCGCACCATAACGAGGGAAGAGCTCAGGAAGCATGACGGCATCAAGCTACCCTCGTGGGTGGCGGTGGACGGGATCGTGTATGATGTGGGCAAGAGCTTCCAGTGGATCCACGGGAAGCATCAGGAAGTGCACTTCGCTGGGAAGGAGTTGTCCACCAATCTGAAGGACGCGCCTCACGGCCCTGAGGTCTTCGCGAAGTTCTCTAGGGTCGGCAGGCTTCAACCGTAGCGGGTTCCGTGTTAATCCGAACGCTTAATGTACAGAAACGTGCGTTCTGCTCACTGATGTTCCCTCCGCGCGTCAGGTCTCTCAAAGTCTCCGGGATAAGAAAGCTCTTCGAATCAGCTCCGCCCGGTTCCATAAACCTGGGGCTGGGGGAGCCAGACATCCAACCACCGCAGGAGATGATCGAGGCCTTCAAACGCGCCCTGGATGAGGGGCACAACAAGTACGGTCCCAGCGCCGGGATCATGGAATTGAGGGAGGCCATTGCCGCACATCTCCGGAAGTACAGGCGCGATGTGTCCTTCGAGAACGTGATCGTGACCGCCGGGGCAACGGAGGGGATGAGGATCGCATGCGAGACGATCCTCGGAGATGGCGACGAGGCGTTGGTGCCCAATCCGGGATTCATCATCTACGGGCCGGACGTCTCGTTGGCTGGAGGTAGGCCAGTCGAGTATTCATTGAGACAGGAGAACGGGTTCCTTCCGGACCTTGAGGAGGTCAAGTCCCTGATCACACCCCGCACGAAGGCGATCATCGTCAACAGCCCATCGAACCCGACTGGGGTCGTGTTCCCGAAGGAGATGGTCAAGGCCCTGAGCGACATCGCGAAGGACCACAAGCTCTACATCCTCTCTGACGAGGTCTACGAGGATTACGTCTATGAGGGCGAGCACTGGTGCTTCGCGAGGTTCCACAACGATACCATCGTCGTCAACTCGTTCTCGAAGTCGCTGGCTGCCACTGGGTGGCGGATCGGATATGTCGCGACATCAAAGGAGATTGTTGAGCAGCTGTCCAAGGTCCAGTATTACACGCTCGCCTGCCCTGCGACGGCCACACAGTATGCCATTGTCGAGGGATTGAACGTGCTGGACAAGTTCCAGGCAGGTGTGCTCGAGGAGTTCCGCATGAGGAAGGATATAGCCATGCAGAAGATGCGCGAGATACCCTCATTCTCCGTTCCTCATGTGACAGGCGCCTTCTACCTGTTCCCGAAGTTCCAGCAGAAGATCCCATCGGAGAGATTCGCGCTGAAGATACTCGAGTCAGGCGTGATATGCGCCGCCGGCTCGGCATTCGGGTCCCTCGGCGAGGGGCATCTCAGGTTCTCCTATGCCAACTCGAGGGAGAACATCGTCCGGGGTATGGACATAGTCCGTGACGTTGCGGCCGGACTCTGAAATCTGACTCAATCAGTAGTTTTTTATCGCCCGCCACATCATAAGGGACCATGCCCGACGAGGGCGGCCGCGGAGGGGACGCCAGCAGCCGCTTGATGAGCCCCAAGGCAATTTTGTCCGTGGTCAACAACGTCGTCGGGGCCATCCTGGGCACGGCCGCACTGATTCTGATCGCCAAGAACATGGGTCCCAAGATAATGGGGATACTCGGATACTCGATGGCCTACATCGGCATCCTCAGCTTCCTATCGGACTTCGGGGCCGGCTCCGTTCACAAGATGCAGATCAAGAGCGGAGAAGACCCTGGGAAGTGCGTAGGCGCCTACGCCGCGATAAGGCTGGTGTTGCTCGCGATCTTCACGATCGTGGCATTCGTGATGATAGAGTTGTGGCGGCGGAACATATTGGGAGGGACGATGCCAGAGAGCCTCCAGATAATCGAGTCCCTGCAGGTCTTCCTCATCTACTATGTCTTGCTGGGCATCAGTCAGATCGCAACGCATACCTTCGATGCGCTGGACTACGAGGCGAGCGTGTACTTGCCTCAGATACTTGACCTGGTAGTCAGGGTGTCGTTCATCATCTACGTGGCGACCACGGTGATTGGGCACGGTCCATCGGGCCCAGCGCTGCTGGCTTCGAGCTATCTTGTGGGGATGATAGCATCCACGCTTCTCGTCGCCCTCCTGGTGCTCAAGGTGAAGATATCGAGACCGGACAGGGCGATTCTGATGAAGTACATTCGTTCATTGGCCCCGGTCTTCGTCGTCACGATAATCATCGTCGTCGACCTGTTCCTGGACAAGGCGGTCGTTGGCTATTTCTGGGGAGATGTCGAGGTGGGACTCTACTTCGGCGTTCAGAAGATGGCCATCTTCGTCAGCGTGTTCTCGTTGTCGGTCGCGACCCTCATCCTGCCATCAGTGACGACCTACTACACCAGGAAGGATGTCGCCGCGAGCTGGGACATCGTGAACCAGGCCGAGCGATACGTGTCGCTGATCGTCATCCCCATCGCGGCATTCTATCTGATGTGGGGCTCTCAGATGCTGACGATCTTCCTGACACACGAGTTCGCGTCAGCCGTGAGCGTGATGGACCTGCTCGTCATCAGCAGCACGTTGGTGGCACTCGTCCTGCCCCTCAGGTCAGCGATTGCCGGCGCAGGCAGCTCGAAGACGCTTTTCTGGGTTGGAGCAGGGGGACTCGCGCTCCAGGTCGTGCTGATGTTGATCTTCGTTCCCAGCGAGATCTACGGCTTCCAAATGTTCGGGATGAAAGGGTTCGGAGCGGCCCTGGCCCTTCTCTTCACGTCCATCTACTTGTTCTTCGCGCTCCGATATATGGCATGGAGGACTGCGAAGATCGCTCCCAACTCGAGATCGTTCAAGCACCTGATGAGCGCGATTGTCATGGTGGGCGCGATGTACGTGTTCGCCTGGCTCTTCGCAGGGACCATCGACTGGATCGACCTGGTGCTCCTCGCCTTGGTGGGGTTCTTCGCCTACTCC
>JBGOXV010000081.1:0-7382 GCA_041479325.1 Thermoplasmata archaeon | reverse complement strand
GACGTCCGGCCACAGGAGACGACTCTGCGTATAGGGTTGCTGCAGAAGATCGACAGTCTGAACCCCTACGTCGGGATTAGTGATGCGTCGTATGTGTTTTACGGGCTGGTCTATGACACTCTCATGTGCGTCGGCAACAACCTCAAGGTGGTTCCGAACCTCGCGAAGAGCTGGTACGCCGTTCCATTGACAGACCCGGAGATGCTCGCTCATCCGAGCTATCCATATGGTTCCGTTTGGCAATACAACCTTACTCATAATGCCATGTTCACCGACGGAGTACCGTTCACCGCAGATGATGTGGTAGCCTACATCTATCTCATTGGTGGCAACTATTCATCGATGTGGGCCTACGAGCCCTATACGTACTTCATGAAGGACGCGGTGAAGGTTGATGACTACACGGTGAGGATACACTTCAGGGACAAGGCCACGAACCAGCCCATACCAGCGGCATATGCCAACATGATTTCCATCCCGATGCTGCCGAAGCACAAGCTGCTGTCCATGTCAGCTATGCAGATCGGTTACAGCTGGGACGGGACATTCCCTGATGAGACGATTCCCATCGTCGGAACTGGACCGTTCATGGCCACCTCGAGGATCAAGGCGGAATGGCTCGCAGGAACTCAGCTCACCCTTGTGAAAAATCCGAATTATCACTGGGCCAAGGACAGGGCGCTTCTGCCTGGCGAGGCTCCCGACCGATGGCTGGTCAAGTTCGACAAGCTCGTGCTTTACTTCTACGATGACGCGGCAGCGATGACGTACGCGATCAAGATCAACCAGATCGACGTAGCTTCATTCCCCCCGCGGGAGTTCAGGGCGCTAAGTACGAAGACGCCGGCCAACATCAATTTCTATTCTGGGCCTAAGATAACGCAGTATTGGACCGAGATCGGCTTCAACATGAACGCCGCAGGGCCAAATCCGTCAAGGCTCGACCACAACATCAGGCAAGCCCTCGCCATGGCGACGGACAAGTCCTTCATCGTGGAGAACTTCTATCTGGGCCTTGCAGACATTGGCACGACGGCGATCTCACCTTTCAATTCATACTGGCATTACGAGCCGAATGCTACTGAGAAGGCCCAGTTCGCCGTCGATATCGCCGCTGCGAACGACCTGCTCAATCGAAGTGGATACCCGAGATCAATGGGAGACCCCAACGGTGTAAGGGTCTGCTCGAACACGAGCGCGGCCGTCAGGAACGGATGGGTCAATGAAGGGACACCGCTCTCTTACCATATGCTGATAAGGCAAGAGTACCCAGAGGAGAATAACATTGGATTGTACCTGAAGCAGGTCTGGGGAACAGTTGGGGTGAACCTCGATCTGTCGATCCTGGACGAGGCGACGATGGTCCATCAGGTATACGCCTACCAGTACGACACGATGATCTGGTGCCGGAGCGGCGACATCGACCCTAACTACCAGTTGTTCACTCTATCGAAGAAGGCCTGGAACGGCTGGAGCGATAACAAGTGGGCGGACCGATCCTATGAAGACAACTATACCATGAGCGTTAAAGCAATGAACCAGACGATACGACAGCAGTATGTCTTCACTGCTGAGAGGATCCACTACCTCGACGCCCCATACATCATCTTGGCCTATGTCAACCAGACCTACGCCTGGAGGACCGACACATTCGCCGGATGGGGTGACTGGGCCGCCGACCCGGGAAGGAGCATCGACAACTACTGGACCGGGAACCCCTTGTGGTTCGACCTCGTGCCTGTTCCCACGAAAATTCGGGAGGTCTCGTCGGTCATCGTGCCGGTTCTCGGAACGGTCGCACTGGTTGCGGCGCTGGTTGCGGCGCTGCTTGTCGTCGGCAGAGGGCGCGGGTGGTTCCGCCCGTAGCGCATGAGCCCCGTTCGGAAATGCTGGCTGGAGACAAAGGCCAGGTCTCCAGCGACCCATATATCTAGCCTTCGCTGTCGTCGGGGGCCATCGAGGGCCACTCAATGGACGGTATTAAGAGCGCTGAGACTCCAATTCATTCCTATCAGACGCGGCTTCTGAGTGGTCGGGAAACCATGAGCACAAGGCTTGTCAGGATACTCTCTGCGTGTGTAGCGGTCGCCATAGCGGCAATGATGGCATCGTCCCTGCCGGCCACGATGTTAGCCAAGGGACACCTCAACGGTCAACCCGCGGCAGCGTCAGCTGGGGCCCCGAGGACCGTCGACTATCGCTGGTACGACGCGTTCAATGTCCCCTTCGGTAGCTGGTGGGACTACCGGTACTCGTCTTACGGCACGCCGGAGATCCTCTCGCGCTTCTATCCGCACACCTATGTCGAGATCGCATCGTACCTGGGCAACTACGTCTACTCGAGCATGAGGCTCAACGTCACCGGCAGGAACATGCCGGAGATCAACATGAGCCAGAGGCCCGAGTTCCTGCCGATGCTCGGGACTGCGAGGGGCGGCAACGCTAGCATCGACTGGAACATGCAGTACCTCACCATGTCCGACGCCTACCGGTACGGCCAGACGGTGGTCGACAACTACGACGGATGGCTTGTGGACCTCAGCGGGACCGTCACCCTGGACAGAGGCGCGGCGATGACCGTCCTGGGAGTAACGAGTGCGGAGTTCGACAGCTTCTCGACCTGGTGGGCGGCCAATCACAACAAGATCCAGACGGATTTCAAGAACTGGTTCGACAACGAGGGGAACACCCGGCTCGACATCTTCAACATGTACGAATGGAACCTCGACATCCAGAACTGGTCCCTTCAAGCGTCCGTGGTCGGGGGAAAAGTCGTGCTCAGCTACGACATGGTCTCCTGGGGCATGGAGGCCCTGATGGCGAGATGGCTGCACGAGGCGTTCATGCCGGCAGAGCCGTCCTTCGAGGGCATGAGCTTCCACGCGAGTATCGGCCCAGCCGAGACCAGGCTTGACATAGACACCGCTGTGGAATACGCCCTGACGGCCTGCATCGATCCCAGCGCTGGTGGGATGCCCTACTGGAGCTGGGAACCCGCGCTCGGAGACTACCTGGCATCCACTCCACAGCACAGGCAATCGGAGTTTGACCCCTACGCGAGCAAGACCTACAATCAGACCGCGGTGGGCAACGCGAACTTCGGTTACTTCGTCCCGTACGATTACACTCCGGCCGCCTGGAACCTGTCGACCGGGGAGACGCTCAGCATCGCGTGGCCGGTCGGGAATCAGGTGTTCTACCTTGACGACGGGGCCGGTTGGGTCACCCCGCTGACCGAGCCGATGTTCGGGGACTCCCAGCCCAACGACGTGGACCTGAGCAGCGTCAACATCAACGAGAGTGCGGGCGTGATGACATTCACGGGCCCGATGGACGCTTGGGGCTGGTCGAGGAACCAGTCTGCGGACCAGGCCCTCGCTGATGAATGGGCGCGGCTTGGCATCCTCCCCTATGGGATACCCTCCGTCTCGTTCTACCCGGACCTTCCCCCGATCGCGGCGTTCGTCGTGGACCCGGCCACCGGCGGAAACGTATCGACCGTGTTCACGTACAACGCCTCGTCTTCAATAGACCTCGAGGACGCGAGCTCAGATATGCAATATCGTTGGGACTGGAACGGGGATGGCGTCTGGGACACCTCATGGAACTACTCCAATGTCAGCACGTACCAGTACACCAGTTCCGGGACCTACAACGTGCGCCTCGAGGCCATGGACTCGGTAGGCCTGACGGACATAGCCATCGTTGCCCTGCAGGTCGGCGGACCCGCGAACACTCCGCCTGTCGCATCGTTCACGATTGTTCCTGCTGGAGGCGACGTTACCCAGATGTTCGAGTTCAATGCCTCCGGATCTTCGGACAACGAGGACCCGCTGGCCGCCCTGCAGGTCAGGTGGGACTTCAACAACGACGCAGTATGGGACACTGGCTGGCTTGCGCAGAAGGACATCAGTCACATGTACTCGACGCCGGGGACCTACACGGTGAAGCTCCAGGTGAGGGATAGCGCCGGGTTGACTAGCACGACCACTCTGGACGTCGTCGTGACCGCATCGATCCCGGAGTTCAGCTACGTCCTCGTGCCCGTCGTGTGGATGATCTCGCTGATGATCATGATCGTGGCCTTCAGGAAGAGGCGGGAACAAACCTAAGAGAATGGAAACGGTCGGAACGATTATCGTTCCGGCCATTGTTTTCTGATATCAGTTTCCAGCGAGGAGCTTCTTGGACTCTTCCTTGATGACCTTGTCGAGATCCCTTTCGATGCCCTTGTCGAGCGGGGTCGGCACGTGCTCCTTCATGATCTTCTTCGCCTGCTCCTTCGCTACCGTCTGGAGCGCTCTGAAGCCTTCTCTGCCGGTCTTGGAGGAAGACCGCTTGTCGAATAGCGGGGAGTTCCTGACCTCACCCAGTCTGAGATACTTCATCGTGTGCGGCTGGCTGAGGAAGTTGCCCATGTGGCCGACTTTGTCGATGATGTCGAGCGCGAGGTGCTCGTCGTCGACCTCGAAGCTCCTTATGGTTCGGAAGACATCCGCATAGATCTCGTTGTCTATTACGAGCATCTCGAAGCTGCATGAGTTGTTCCACATGCCGCCCATGCCCGAGAGGCTATCGGCCCCTGCCAATCCCGGGACTATCGCGGCCTCCATCCTCTCGAGACCAGTCTGCATGTCCCAAGTACTTGTGTCCGTCGTGACGCCGTACACATCTGCAGTCATGTGATACTTATGGGCAATCTGCACCGTTGCTGCGGAGACCATCGCCATCTCAGGCACGCCCCATATGTTACTACCTGTCCTCAGGTCCAACATGCTCAGCCTGCCGCAGTACATGATCGGCATCTTCGTGCTAACCGTCTGGATGAGCATCACGCCACCGAGCAGCTCCGCGTTCTGCTGGGCAAGGCCGCCTGACAGGGTGATCGGCGCGGTCCCGCCGGAGATGGGGCACGGGACGATGTCGACAGGCAGTCCGTACTCGGCTCCCTTGAGCATGATGTCGCAAACGTGCGAGTCGTAAGTGAGCGGGCTGCTGGGCGATCCGTAGATCCCGAACAGAGGTCTCTTCCTTAGTTGCTCAGCGCCACCTGCGACGACCGACCACATCTTCACCTGCGCGTCGACCTCTTCTTTCTTGAGTGCGTAGCCGGAGCAGGACTTGGTCGTGTTCTTCATCATCGCTTCCATCGTCTTGATCACAAGGATTGGACCGGGGACGTCCGTCGCCACGACGAGGTTGCCCGCCGTCGAACAGTAGTCGAGCGCGTCGATGACCCTGGATGCTTCAGCGAGGTCGTTGAATGTCGACCTCCTTATCTCGCCAGTTTCGAGGTCCATGAAGTTCGGGTTCCCGCCCTCTGTGTGTGCATAGGTGGTCTCACCGTCGAATGTCACATCGTTCTTCGGGTCGCGGGCGAAGTACTTGCCGTATCTGGGAACCTTCTTGATGGACTCCTCGACCATGCTCCTCGGGAAGATCAGCACGTTCTTCCTTGTCGGGTGTCTCGCAGCCCCGCTCTTCAAGAGCCGCTTCTGCGCATCCTCGCTGTCGATCCTGAGGCCGGTCCGCTCGAGTATCTTGAGCGAAGCCTCATGGATGCGGTCTACCTGATCATCCGTCAGTACCTTCAGCTGTGCTTTGTTCTTGACGCTCTGGATCATCTGATGCCCCCAATGGCTGCAGTGGCGCGAGGGGAGGAGGCTCATCAGGGCCAGTGCTCCTTTCGCGCCCTCAGCCTTGGACTTGTTTGGTGTAAGGGGAACTGTTACTAATACGCTTGGATGCAGGTGTGCTTGGAGGCGTTTTGGAGTGCCCTTCTCTGAGACGAACCTAGCTCTGTCCTCTTTCAAATCGATAGGGGCCCGGAATCAGCTCAGAAGTAAGGTCGGAAGATTCATATTCGGCCGCCAATTCTGAAGTCTTTATATCCCCCTGATTATTCGGATGCACACTCATGGCGCAAGAGAAAGAAGTGACCGGACTGGGCAGGAACTACCCGACGATGGTGCTCGTCGTCCTCGCCTCCATCGCGATAATGGTGATGTATGTCGAGGCGATGGCCTTCCCCTCGCTAGAGAAGGTCATGGCATCCTACAAGCTGAACTATCCAGGTGATGTGCCGCTCGCATACTGGATCATAACGATCTACCTGGTCGTGGGAGCCGTCGCAATCCCTGTCTTCGGTAAGCTCGGGGACATCTACGGCAAGAAGAAGATGCTCACGATCGCGATGCTGATTTACAGCATTGCCGTGACATGCACAGGCTTCTCCCGGGACATCTCGAGCTCCTTCTACGTCATGCTGGGGTTCAGGGCCATCCAGGGCATGGGCATGTGCATGTTCCCGTTGGCCTTCTCGATCATCAGGGACGAGTTCCCGGTGGAGAGGATCGCGGTCGCCCAGGGGGTGGTGTCGGCCATGTTCGGCGTCGGGACCGCAGTGGGATTCGTCCTTGGCGGACTCGTCATCGACAGATGGGGCTGGCAATGGACCTAC
This sequence comes from Thermoplasmata archaeon, assembly GCA_041479325.1. Lineage (GTDB taxonomy): Archaea > Thermoplasmatota > Thermoplasmata > UBA10834 > UBA10834 > COMBO-56-21. Next base: position 922 of record JBGOXV010000081.1, on the reverse strand, counting down.
CACACGGTCGCTCCATTCGTGTTTGTCGCCACGGCCTTCGTAGCGTTCAAGATCAGAGAATCGCCAGTGAAGATGAAGGCGAAAGTGGACTATGTCGGCGCGGGTTTTCTCGGATTGGCGCTGATGTCGTTCCTGGTCGCTGTTACGGAGGGGGACGTCCGAGGCTGGACCAGCCCTATCATCCTGTTCCTGTTCGCTGTGTCCGTGGTCGCGATAATGCTGTTCTCGGCCCAGCAGCTGAGGGCGAAGTACCCGCTGATCAGGCCTTCACTGCTGAGGAACAAAGACATCGCTCTCACCAACGTGGTCGCGTTCATGATCGGTTTCGGGATGTTCGGCGGTCAGTCGGTCATCGCCATAATCGCCCAGTTCAAGTTCGGCCTGTCGCCCCTGGAAACGGGGATTCTCTTGCTCCCCGCATCGGCCGTCTCGCTCATACTGGGACCCACCGTGGGCATCCTGGTGAAGAGGCACGGGCCGAAATGGCCCGTGGTGGCGGGAATGGCCATTCCCATACTCGGGTTCATCTACCTCTATTACCACCACGCAACCAAGACGGATATCACGATCGGAATAACGATCATGAGCGGGGGCCTGAGCTTCGCGATGGTCGGCAGCATCAACATGATCATCATCTCAACGCCTCAGATCGAGACGGCCATATCGAGCGCGATGAACATGATCATCAGGACGGTCGGAGGTGTTGTCGGCCCGGCGATTGCCGCTGTCATAATCGCGGCGCACGAAACCACGATCGTGCTTCCATCAGGACTATCGGTGACCAGTACGTCAGACGTGGCGTATCAGATCATATTCCTGATAAGCGCGATAGTGATGGTCCTGGGCGCGGCGCTCGCATTCCTCCTTACGGACAAGCGTGCGCTCGGAGAGGGGAAGGGCTTCGCGATCAGGGGACAAGCCG
>JBGOXV010000080.1:0-7552 GCA_041479325.1 Thermoplasmata archaeon | reverse complement strand
GGATTCCAACGAGCACCTCGGAGATATCTTCAGTGACCGTTGCTCCCGAAGTGATCAGGCCGGCGATTAAGGCATCTGCCTTTCCCCCGACAAAGTCGATGCTCGGGACATCCTTCGGACGAACGATGAAGACCCTCTTCCCGGAGTCGAGTGCGGCCTTGGCGGCTTCGAGGTTCCTGAAGTTGCCAGGACCGACTGGGAATGAGGAGACGACCACGAACGAGGATTCGGAGATCAGCCTGAGGTTTTCGGAATGCGCCTCCTCGCTCACCTGCGAGAACGGGACTTCGGCGACGGTCGGGATGTGCAGGTCCTTCGCGCTCACGAAGTCGTCATCGAGGACATTGACCACGCCGGTCGAGACGCTGTAGCCTTGGTCATGCAGCGCTTTCATGGTCGGCCCTCCGGTCCCCCCACCGGAGATCAGGTGCACTCTGGTCCCATGTCGATGAATGGAAGGAACTGAGGTCCGAGGCATCACATAGACCGCCTGGGTGAACGGGTCTTTCCTGATGACGACCTCGATACCGTAGACTGACTGAATCGTGTCCGGAGTGAGGACCTCCTTGGGCGGACCGATGGATTCGACCACGCCATCGTTCAGGAGCGCGATCCTGTCGCAGTACCTTGCGGCTAGGTTCACGTCGTGCAGCACCGCGATCACGGTGATGCCGTCCTCCTTGTTCAGTTTCTTGATGAGGTCCATTATCTCGAACTGTCCGTTGATGTCGAGATAGACGGTGGGCTCGTCCAGAAGCAGCGCCTTCGGCTGTTGCGCGATCGCGCGGGCGATTATCACCCGCTGCCTCTCGCCGCCGCTGAGCTCCGAGAAAACCCTGGTCGCAAACCGCAAGGTGTCCGTCGTTTCCATGGCCTTCCGGACGACCTCGGCATCCGCTTTCGACTCGCCGACGAACCGGCTGCTTATGTGCGGTATCCTGCCCATCATGACGATGTCATAGGCGGTGAACGTGAAATCCGTCGTGGAGCTCTGCGGGACGACGGCGAACGTCCTCGCAAGTTCCCGCTGGGTGAACGTGTGAATCGGCTTCATATCGAGCAAAATCGTCTCGCTCTCTGCCGGCAGGTAGTCCATCATGCACCTCAGAAGAGTGGTCTTCCCCGATCCATTCGGGCCCATGAGCCCGATGAACTCGCCATCCGCAACCTCGAACGAGACACCTTTGAGCACCTTCTTGTCCCCGAAGGAGAACGACAGGTCCTTGATCTGCAAACTCATCGCTGCTCGCCTCCAAGCCTGCTCCTGCGGAGCAGGTAGATAAAGAACGGGCCCCCGCAAAGCGCGGTTATCACCCCGACCGGAAGCTCTGTCGGAGCGGCGACGGTCCGTGCGACCGCATCGCACAGGATGAGGAAGGTCCCACCGAACAGGGTCGATGCGGGCACGAGGATCCTGTGGTCCGGTCCGAACACCATCCGCATCATGTGAGGAACAATCAACCCAACGAAGCCGATTATGCCAGTAAACGCGACGGCCGTCGCCGTCATCATGGCCGCAACCCCCAGCATGAGCTTCCTCAGGAACTCTGGGTCGACCCCGAGGTTGTGCGCGGTCTCGTCCCCCAATAGAAGTGCGTTCAGGTCCCGCCCGTGGAGGAATATCAGCAAAGACCCTATCACCGTCGCGATGAATACGACGAGGACCATGCCCCAGCTCGCCAGTGTAAGGCTTCCCAGGAGCCAGAATATCAACTGGTGGAATTGCTCCCTGACGAAGTATATGAGGAACGAAACGATCGCACCTAGGAAAGCGGCGACCGCCACTCCTGACAGAAGGAGCGTGTCGGCATACACCTTGCCCCTGACGGTCCCCAATGCGTACACGGCGAACACGGTCGCCAACGCAGTGATGAATGCGAAGAAGGGCGGCAAGAAAACCGAGACTGCCGCCGTCAGTCCAATCAAGCCTGCAGTCGCAGCGCCCAGAGCCGCACCGGACGAAACCCCTATGATGAACGGGTCTGCAAGAGGATTTCTGAATACCGCCTGCATCGCAGTTCCCGCACACGCTAGCGCAGCCCCGACAAGACCCGCAAGGAGCACTCGGGGGATCCTGACATCCCAGAAGATGGTCTCCCACTCCCCCGACCGACTGAAGATCGCCTTCAGTGCGTCACCGTAGGAAATTCGATGCTGCGCCGCTGGTCCTATGGGTCCGAGCGTACCGATGAAGAGCGCGACCAGGATGGAGAGGGCAAGGAGACCTGCCAACCCCAGGAGGATCAGCATCCTCCTACGGCTGGCTGAGGACAGGTCGTCCTTGCTGGGTTTGCGCGGGTTGGGGGTAACCATGCCCGCCTCAGAACAGCTCCGGGTGCAGGATCTTGGCGAGCGCCTCGAGCCCATCCACTATCCTCGGCCCGTACCTGCTGATCAGATTGTCATCGATTGAGAACATCTTTCCGCTCTCGACGGCCGCGATGCCGCTCCATCCAGGCCTCGACGAGATCGTGGTGGGGGTTGTGCCGTTGTAGTTCGAGCCGACCGTGTACACGATCACCTGTGGGTTTTCGGCAATCACGAACTCGTCCGTGACTGGCACGTATTCTGCACTGGTGTTGGCGGCGATATTGGTCCCTCCCGCAAGCTTGATCATGTCGTCACCGAAAGAGCCTGGACCGTAGGTCCACATCGGGTAGAATTCAACGAAGACCCGGGGCCTGGTCAGATTAACATCGGAGGTCTTCGCTGTCACTCCGGCGACCCTCGCTCCCAGACTGGCTACGAGCGTCGTGGCGTCGTCGATGTGCCCGGACAGAAGGCCGACCAGCTTGATGTCCTTGAAGACGTCCTCAAGGGTCCTCGCTGCGAGGATGATGTATGGGATCCCCTTTTCCTCAAGCTGAGCGAGCTGGGCCAATGGCACGAGATCGCTCGATACTATGAGATCTGGTTTCAGAGAGAGTATCATCTCCACATTGAGTTCGATGCTACCGACCTTCGTTATGTTCTTGACCGCAGCTGGATAATCGCTGTAATCGTCCACTCCTACGATCAGGTTCCCTGCCCCGACCGCGAATAGCATCTCCGTCGGCGTCGGCGCCACGGAGACGATCCTCTTTGGCTCACTCCCCAGCTTGATGGTCCTGCCGTAATCGTCAATGATCACTGTCCCCGTGGCCTTCTGCGCAGTGATCTGCCCGACGAGGACTCCGGATGCGAAAGCCGCGACTGTCAGAATGATGACCGACGCTATCGCCCAGATTGTCAAACTCCCCTTTCTCGATCTGTTACTGTTCATTTTTCTCCCTCTTTCGATGAGCGCGAGACACCCGCGCCTTCAAACGTTGCCATCTCGTTCAGTATCTTGCAGGCCGCCTCGGCGATCAGGAAGCCTATGGTGGCTCCTGTGCCCTCTCCGAGCCTCATTCTCATGTCGACGATGGGGGTCAGCCCAAGATGCTCAAGCGCGAACCTGTGCCCTGGTTCCACCGAGACGTGCGAGGCGATCATGTACTCCCTCGAGTTCTGCGAGATTGAATGAGCTGCAAGGGCCGCGGATCCAGTCACGAATCCATCCAGGAAGACCGGGACTCCCCTGGAAGCGGCGCCCAGGATCACACCCGCGAGTCCGGCGATCTCCAGACCGCCTACCTTTGAAAGGACGTCGAGACCATCTGAAGGATCCGGAGAATTCACTTTGAGCGCCCGCTCGATTACCCGGACCTTGGCCTCGAGCATCTTGTCGTCTACACCCGTGCCCCTTCCTGTGACGGTCAAGACCGGTCTGCCGGTTATCACGGCCGTAATGGCGCTCGCCGCCGACGTGTTGCCTATGCCCATGTCTCCCACAGCGACCGCGTTCGCTCCCGCATCGATGGATTCATACACGAGTTCGATTCCCGTGACAACGGCAAGTTCAGCCTCGCCCCTGGACATGGCAGGCCCCCTTACCATGTTCTTGGTCCCCCTAGCGACGTTGCGCCTGACGACGACTAGCGGCCAGTCCATCCCCGAGGCGACCCCCATGTCCACGATCCTGACCTCTGCGCCAGCGTGACGGGCGAGGACATTGATCGCGGCCCCTCCATTCGCGAAGTTGAGGACCATCTGGGATGTGACATCCGAAGGATACGCGCTCACCCCTTCCTGGGTGACGCCGTGGTCGCCTGCCATCGTGAAGACGACTTTCTTTCGGATCACGGGCTTCGGTGTCCGATATATCCCCGCCAGGTGAATCGAGAGATCCTCCAGGACCCCGAGGCTCCCCTTGGGTTTGGTCAGGAGACCCTGGGCTGCCCGTGCTGCCTCCATCGCGTCCTCATCCAACTTCCGGATCTGCCGTGCGACCCCAGACACGTCTATCAACTAGCTCACCTTAAAGCAAGCTTGATATATAGAAAGTATATTTTACTCTTTCGCTATCCGCAGGAGATTGTCATGGAAGCAACAGAGATCCTCAAGCGTCACCGCCTGAGCCTAGAGTCGCTCACCGAAGCCGCATTTCAACTGTATGTGGGCGATGCCAAGGGATCGGCGCTGCAGAAGCTCAAGCGAGATTTCCAGAACCTTCTCAAGAAGCACATCGAGGACCCCAACGTCTGGCTGTTGCTGGAAGCCGCCTCGCACTTGGACGCGATCGTGAAATCGGAGCAGAAGGGGATATTCACCAAAGACGACGACCCGGCATCACTGGTCGCCGATGAGCTCATCGGGATGTCTATCGCGGAGTACATAGCTGGGAAGAAGGGACTCTTCAACTACGTGCGATATGACAAGGCCAAGCCTGGAGTGATCGCCAAGCTGCCACCCTTCATGGACGACGCGGTCGGGGCACTCGTCGCATCGACGATGACAAGGCTGTTCGAGGAATGAGATGACCGCAGAGCTCTTCGGGTTGCTCACTCGCATCAGGCTGAGCCGAAGGCCGATGAATCTGGACAAGGCCGCAGCAGACCAGTATCTTTTCCCCCTCGTCGGAATGATTGTCGGACTCGTCGCGGCGTCTGTCGCGTTGGTCCTGAACGAATTCATAAGCAAGGACATGACCCTGATCTCCGGGGGGGCTGTACTGGTCTCGCTCTACTTCGTGACGGGGATCCTTCATACCGAAGGCCTCGCCGACTTCGCTGACGGAATGATGGCGAGCGGTTCGATGGAAAGGAAGAGGCAGGTGATGAAGGACGTGCACCTTGGCGCAGGAGGAGTCTTTGCCACGGCGATGTTCCTCATCCTCTTCTTCGCGTCCACCTCTATACTGACCGGGGACGCGGGGAGACGAATCGAGCTCTGGCCGTTCCTGATACTGCGCGTGCCCCTTGCATTCGGTTTCGTGCTCGCGGAGGTTGCAGGCAAGCTATCGATGAACGTGATGATGTTCATGGGTCCTGGCTCGCACGAGGGTATGGGCTCAGCGTTTGTGAGGAAGGCCAGCGGCACGAAACTCGCTGCGTCGATATCAATCTCCACAGCGATTGCGATCATCTTTGCGGGGCACCTGTTCCCACTCGTGTTCCTTGGACTGGTCGCAGGAGTCGCGGTGACCGTACTTGCAAGGAAGCACTTCGGCGGCGTGAGCGGCGATTCCTTCGGAGCGGCCAACGAGGTCGGCAGGCTCCTGACCCTGATAGGATGGGTGCTGTTGGCTTGAAAGCCGTAATCATGGCTGGTGGAAAAGCGTCTCGTCTCGGGGGCAACCGCGAGAAGGCTCTTCTCGTGGTCGGTGGGCCCTCGCTTCTCAGTCGAGCGGCTGATGCCCTCAGCGTGGACGGAATCGATGAAATCGTGGTGGCAGTCACGGAGGCAACTCCTCGATCAAAAGTGCTAGCGAAGAAACTGGGGCTATCCGTTCTGCAGACTGGCGCCAAGGGTTACCACGAGGACACTCTCGAGCTTCTTGATGCCTTCGGTTCCTTCATCGGCCTGAACGTCGACATCCCGTTCATCCGCCCTGAGCATGTCAGGAAGTTGCTCGATGCATCGGACATGGGAAGCCTCGCGGCGGTCATCCCGTCATCAATTGCGATTAGGGAACCTGATAAGGACTCTGTCGGAGATGACGGAACAGGAAGGAGCGTGATATGGATTGGGCTCAATTTCGTAACTTCAAATCCGAACACGTCATATCTGACCTACGATGATCCTCTCCTATCAATCAATATCAACACCGATGAAGACCTGGCTTTCGCGAGAGAAATGATAGGAAAGATCGATAAGTGAGCGGTCTTCAGTCGGACGACACTAAGGTCAGAGAGTGATTCTGGACAGGACAAGGCCGAGGCAGATCAACAGACCCGTAATCAGATGTGTCTGTATCGTCTTGGCCTGAGCAGGCAATATCTCACCGATAAGCACGTGCTTCGAGGTGACAATCCTCGCTGCGCCAATCGCTACAATCGCCGGGATCAGCGCGATCAGCGCCCACTCGGGATAGATCCTGACAACCCATAGGATGACAATCGATACGAACACCATGCCCATCAGGACCGAATACCAGATCGAGGCTTTTGCCAATCCGACCCGCACGACCCAGTGGTTCTTTCCCGCGTATCTATCAGCATCCATATCAGGGAACTCGTTGATGAAGAGCACGAGCGCGATCAGCATTCCTATTGGAATGCCCCCCAAGAACGCTGAGAGTGTCAGAGTTCCGGTCTGAGCGAGATAGGACCAGGCAACAATCAGCGGGCCGAAGCCGAAGCCGACCGCGATTTCTCCGAGGCCGAGAGCGGAGAGGTTGATCTTCGGGGACGTATAGCAATATGCCAGAAAGACGCCGATGACCCACAGAATCATGATCAGACTGGACACCAGATAGGAGAGGACAAGGCCAATCGCCCCGCCTAGTGCGAAGAGGATGATTGCTCCCCGGTAGACCTGCTTCGGCGCGAGGGTTCCGTCGATCAGGAACGGGCTGCCCCCGTTGAACGGACTCTTGTTCTTGTTCACCCGATCACTTCCGTTCCGAAAATCGAAGTAGTCGTTCACGACATTCGCGCCAGCGTGGGTGAGAACGACGCCGAGCGTGGCCAAGATGAAAAGTAACAGATCAAAAGTCTCTCTGTCGTGCCATGCAAGAGCAGCGCCTATCGCCGAAGGGACGATGGCGGCCGTGAAGAAAGGGGCCCTGACCTCTTTGATCCATATTCGGAGTCTCGTCGATATGTATGAGATGGAATCCCTTCCCGCGATGTTCTGCAGCGTGAATATGGATAATAGGTTTTCGTTCTTGAGCGAGGTGGTTGACAAAAGACTGGAGAAGGGGTTTACGAGATCCGATCGATAGAGGTTCAGCCCTTTGTGGCCTCTTCGATGCTCGACTCAAGTATGTCCATCGCCTGCTCGAGGATCTCGTCAGGCATGATCATCGACGGGTGAAGCCTGATGACGTTGTCGTATGTGCCGCATGTCAACATGACCATGCCACGCTTCATGGCGGCGGTTCTGATGGCCTTCGTCTCTTTCGCAGCTGGTGTCTTGGCCTTGTGGTCAGTGACGAGCTCGATTGCCATCATGGCCCCCATGCCTCGCACGTCGCCTATGATCGGGAACCTGCTCTGCATCTCCTTCAGCCGCTTCGTCATGTACGCGT
>JBGOXV010000079.1:0-7627 GCA_041479325.1 Thermoplasmata archaeon | reverse complement strand
GGGCAACTTCGGCACTAGATCGATCAACTTGTTGTTGTCGAGTATTATCGTGCTGTGAGCCCGTTCTTTCAGTTTCGCGATGCCCATGAGCGCGGTTCTCAACCTGCTCTTCTCGATGTCGAATGGTAGTGTGACGAGCGAGACGACTATCGCTCCGTGCTTCCTCGCTGTCTCGGCGACGACCGGTGCCGACCCAGTCCCGGTTCCGCCGCCCATGCCCGCGGTTATGAATACGATATCGTAGTCTCTCACGGCCGCGTCGATCTTGTCGATGGACGCGTAGGCCATCTTCTCGCCGAGCACCGGGTCTCCGCCCGTGCCATAACCAGCCTGGTCTCCGATGAGGAGCCGCTGATCCGCATTGATTCCGGCAAGATGGAACTTGTCCGTGTTGAGAGCTATCGTGTCGACGCCTTCGAGGCCGACACGCCTCAGCCTGTGGACGCTGTTGGAGCCGCCTCCACCACAGCCGACCACGCAGATCTTCGGCGCGAGGCGAATATCGATCTCACTCATGCCGCCCAGCGCATCCTGTACGAGCTTGTCTAGCATCCTAGACAACCTCCCTTGAGCGCTTGAGCTCGTGTGTGTGCGTGTGTGTGACCATGATCCCATCCTCGCTGTTGTTTAGAGCGTCACCGTTCCAATTCTTCCATCGCCTTGGACACTCGCTTTCGTATGTACTCGCGCACGGCGTTCCTTATGGCGTCGTCCACGGAGACGGAGTCGCCCTCTTGGACCAGCTGCTTCAGATTGACTACGTTTCCCTTCGGCAATTCCACGGTGATCTTCTCGATGTACTCAGGTGTCAGCTCGCCCTCGACGAACTTATCAATGGCCGCCCTGATGGCGTCGGAGATGGTCGAAAACTTCCCTTGATCGACCAGCGCTTGAAGCGCAAGTACCCGCTCGTTTGGCAACCTGATTGTCACCCGTTCCGATTCTACCATCTGGTATGCCTCTACTGTCCGACGATATCGGCCTTTTTGTCTGACAGACATATCGACTTCAGCCTATTTATATTTTTCTTGAGCCAGAGTCAAGACTCGAAAAGACATCCGTGGAGTCAGACAACCATGCTGGCCAGTGCGGAGCAGAACGTGCTGGTTGATTTGATGAGGGCGTCCCCCTCGCCTGTTGTCAATGAACGGAGCGCGGTTCGAAATCGTCCGGCCTCAAACCGGAGAGCGCATGATGCACGCGACCGGAGATCTTTCCCGAATCACCTCAGACCGGCGAAGGCTTTTCCGGCCCGCCGTCCATCCCGAATCATGCAGAGATACGCGTTCACAGCAAGGGACGGGAAGAAGGTCGTCTTCCGGGAGCCCAGGTCCGCAGATGCGAGATCGCTGATGGATTTCATAAACGGGTTCGTCGGAGAGGGTAGATCTGGATTGCTGATCGACAAGAAGACCGACATCAAGGCAGAGAAGCGATGGCTGAAGGCGCGAATGCGAGAGATAAAGGGAAAACAGACAGTCATGCTGCTCGTGGAGTGCGAGGGAAGGGTCGTGGGCAACTGCGACGTGAAACGGCGCATATGGAAGGAATCTCACAGGGCAGTGTTCGGGATCGCGCTCAGTGAGGAAGTGAGAGGAAAGGGCATAGGGGAGGCGCTGATTCGGAAGACCATCGCACTCGCCAAGCAACGCATGCGTGGCCTCGAGGCAATCGACCTCGCAGTGATTGACTACAACAGACGAGCGAAGGGGCTCTACGGCAAGGTCGGATTTGTGAAGGTGGCCCGCATGCCTCGCGCCATCAAGGAGGATCGCGAGTACTTCGACGAAGACTGGATGGTCATGCGGCTCTAGCGACTAGAGGCCGAGCCTGCCCTTGAGGTAGTTGAAGGCGACCCCGCCCTTGTTCGTGTGACTAATGACAGTCGGTCTCTCACCGCTGGGCACGCAGTCCTTCGTCTTGGTTTCGAGCACTTTGCACAGCAGATCATGCCGCCACTTTATCGTCAAGTCTCTCTGAAGTCCGTTCCCTTGCCAGATGGAGACATTGCCGTTGGCATCCGCCAGCACCGTCACCGACTCGGATTCGGTCTCGAAGACCCAGGCCTGGGGGAGAAAACCCCTGAGGAACAAGCCGGTAAGCCCCTGGAGTTTCGGCTTGAGCTCCCTCTCAGCATCGACGCAGAAACCTGAGAGTAGATCCTCGACACGGCCCATTTTCGACACCTTTACCACGCTACCCCCGAGGTTGACCTTCTATCTTTCGCAAGAAGATAGGTGGTGGTCCGACATGACGAACTGGGCCCACCGCCCCAACCTGTGACATGACAGAAGGTATCGGGAGGAATAGCATCTGAAATTCGAGGTGCCCGAGGTTCGAGAGTCAATGACCAGCGTATGACACAACCCGGCTTCGGACGCCGAGAATCCCGGAAATGATTTTAAACAGCCATCTAAATATGGATGGCCTGTTGAAATTGTCGCGTGGAGCGGGACATGGCCGAACCGAAGATTCCGATTCTGGACAATCATGTCCATCTTGACCCTTTCAAGGGACGGCACGTCGACGCTGTGAAGGACTTCGAGAAGCTCGGCGGGACGCACATCATCATCTCGCACATGCCCTACGAGGAAAGGCCCGTCAAGAGCATCGATGACTTCCGTGAGAGCTACGACATCACCATCGCGCTCAAGGAGAGAGTGAATGATGAGACGAACGTGCGGGCTCATGCGACGGTCGGGCCATACCCCGCAGAGTTGATCAGGCTCGAGAAGATACACGGACTCCTGCGAGCCAAGGAGATCATGATGGAGGCACTCGACCTCGCCGGTAATTATGTCAAGGAGGGGAAGGCGCTCGCCATCGGGGAGGTTGGCAGACCGCATTTCCCCGTGTCCCCGGACATCTGGGAGGCATCGAACGAGATCATGAGCTACGCCATGAGGACCGCGAAGGAGACCGGATGCGCTATCGTGCTGCATACAGAGAGCGCCACCCCGGAAATCATGAAGGAGCTTGCGGACATGGCTCACAAGGTCGGACTCGACCCAGCCAAGGTGGTGAAACACTACTGTGCGCCATTCGTCCTCCCTGAAGAGAACCACGGGTTGATGCCCTCGGTGCTCGCATCCAAGGACGCGATCGACGTGGCCCTGGGCAAGGGCCTTCGGTTCATGATGGAGACGGATTTCCTGGACGACCCCAGCAGGCCAGGAGCGGTCCTCAACATCACCACGGTCCCGAAACGCACCAATCAGCTGATGCAGAAAGGCGCGATGCGGCTCGATGACGCGTATCAGATCCACTACGACAACCCGAGGCGCACCTACCCGGGCTATCTCTGACATTCTTGGTTCTGGTGGGGCTACTCATGGCGGATCGCGAAACCTTCGAACTCGCCCGTCGCGTCCGACAACTTCACGAATTTGGAATCTACTCTGATGGCCTCCCGGCTCTCCGAGCACAGGTCCAAGGCTCGCCGCACCATCGCCTCCTCTCCTTCGAACACGGCCTCGACGCGGCCGTCTGGGATGTTCCTCACCCAGCCAGTCAACCCGAGAGAGTCGGCGCATTCCTTTGTGCTGGCGCGGAAGAACACTCCCTGCACCCGACCTTCGAAGACCGCATGAGCACGGACTTTCACGGGCACGGGATGGGGTCCGGAACCGAAAAGGCATTCCCCAAAACGGCGGCTTTTCCAGTGTCATCAAGTGGAAAATTCGCCCTACCAAAGCGTTTTATACTCACAGGGCGATTTAATCTGTGCGCGTACGCGCGCGAGGGATGCACTCGGAGCGAGAGCGAAGAGGTTGTACCCTCACGTCCCCACAAAGGTGACCCAAAATGATGAGATCCCTAGTCGAAGACGCACTTGCCCGCGAAGAAACACAAGGAGCCAGCATGGCTCAAGGACCCACAGGAGTCGGCGGAGACACGAGAGTCGATGTCGAGCTCGAACAGATCCTGAAGAGCCTGAAGACCAACATCAAGATAATCGGAGTTGGCGGCGGCGGGACGAACACGGTCGCGAGGATCTACGATGAGGGGATCGTTGGCGCAGAGCTCTACGCCGCGAACACCGACGCGCAGCACTTGCTCACGCTTCACGCACCGCACAAGATACTTCTCGGCCGACGCGTGACCCGCGGCTTGGGAGCCGGCGCTCTCCCCCAGATAGGCGAGGAGGCAGCCAGGGAGGCCGAAGAGGAACTGAAGAAGATCCTGATGGACACTCACATATGCTTCATCACGTGCGGACTCGGAGGCGGGACGGGGACGGGCGGAGCCGCAGTCGTCGCGCGGCTCGCCAAGGAGATGGGCGCGTTGACGATCGCAGTCGCGACCTTGCCATTCAAGGGCGAGGGCAAGATGCGCATGGAGAACGCCGAGTGGGGACTCGAGAGGCTGAGGGACGCGGCTGACACTGTGATAATCATCCCCAACGACAAGCTGCTCGAGGTCGTACCAAGACTGTCGCTGAACGCGGCATTCAAGGTCGCCGATGAAGTGTTGATGAGATCGATCAAGGGCCTCACGGAGGTCATCACGAGACCCGGGCTGGTCAACCTCGACTTCAACGATGTCAAGACGATCATGAAGGGTGCCGGAGTGGCGATGATCGGGCTCGGGGAGTCCGACGCTCCAGGCGACGAGAGGATACAAGAAGCCATCGACCAGGCGCTCAACTCGCCGTTGCTCGAGGTCGACATCAGCGAGGCGAACGGAGTCCTCGTCGACGTCATCGGAGGCACGGACATGACGATCTCCGAGGCCGAGAAGGCCGCCGAGGAGATACAGGCCAGGGTCGGACCAAACGCGAGGATCATATGGGGAGCGGCGATCGACCCAGCGATGGACAAGACCATCAGGGTAATGATCGTCGCGACGGGCGTCAAGTCCCGGCAGATCCTCGGCAAGCCCAACGAGCAGAAGAAGTTCAAGGGCGTTGGCGAGGTCGATCTGGTCCGCTAAGCTCGGACTGAGCCAGGCGAAACTTATAAGAATCGAGACCAGCTACGGAGCAATCCGGTGAGCTGGTCTCACCGTTTGTGCTTTATCACCTTAAGTACATACATTTCGGAGGCTCGACATGAAATCCCTCGTCGATAGCATCCTGACCACCGCGGAACAGGAACAGCAGAAGAAAGAACCGGAAACGTTGCGCACCTTCAACGCGGAGGACGAAGAGCTGCAGAGAATACTGCTAGGTCTCAGAACGAACATCAAGATCATCGGTTGCGGAGGCGGCGGGTCCAACACCATCAACAGGCTCGAGGAAGCCGGGATCATCGGCGCCGAGCTCTATGCAGCCAACACAGACGCCCAGCACCTGCTCATGACGAGGGCGCAGCACAAGATACTCCTCGGCCGCAGGGTGACCAGAGGTCTTGGTGCTGGCGCACTGCCACAGGTGGGCGAGGAGGCCGCCAGGGAGGCTGAAGAGGAGATAAAACTGGCCCTCAAGGACGCCGACATAGTTTTCATCACATGCGGGCTGGGCGGCGGGACAGGGACTGGGTCCGCGCCGTTCGTTGCGCAGATCGCCAAGGAGATGGGCTCGCTCACAATCGCGATCTGCACCTACCCCTTCGCTGCGGAGGGAGCCATCCGGGCGGAGAACGCAGAATGGGGATTGGAGAGGCTCAGGAACGTGGCCGACACCGTCATAGTGATCCCCAACGACCGCTTACTCCAGATCGTGCCCAAGCTCTCGGTCAACGCCGCCTTCAAGGTGGCGGACGAGGTCCTGATGAGGTCCATCAAGGGCATCACAGAGGTAGTGACCAAGCCAGGACTGGTCAACTTGGATTTCAACGACATCAAGACAGTGATGAAATCGGGCGGGGTCGCAATGATCGGCCTGGGCGAGTCCGACGACGATGACGCCGCAGTGGCAGCTGTGAACGAGGCCATCAACTCGCCTCTCATCGAGATGGACATAAGCCAGGCGACGGCTGCCCTCGTGAACGTCACAGGAGGGCCAAGCATGACAGTCACGCAGGCGGAGCAGGTCGCTGAGGTCATCCAGGGCAAGATAAGCCCCCAGGCGAGGATCATCTGGGGAGCGGCGGTGGACGAGACGCTTGGCGACACCATCAGGGTCATGGTGGTCATAACCGGGGTAAAATCGAAGCACATACTGGGACCTCAGAAGGAGAGAAGGGGTCACGAGATTGGACTCGATTTCATAAAGTAGGGCCGACGTGTTCTTCCGGGTCCGGTCTCTCCGGCTGATAGGCCAGCTAGCTGCTGGGAAGCACCGATGGAAATATATACGGATTGTACATTGGCCTACTCGAATAGGGTAGGGTTACCCATCGATTTCGGACATGCAGCCCGATTGAGAACCAATCCGAAATGAACACGACTCCGGGAACGGGAACAGATGCCAGAAGAGAAGAGTTTGATGGACAGGTCGTGGGACCTGCAGCGGAAGATCGAAGAGAGGACGAAGCACGTGGGCAAGGGACGCTACGGCAGGGTCATCAAGATGGCCCGCAAGCCCACCGCAGATGAGTACCTCAAGACGACTCAGATCACCTCTCTCGGCCTGCTACTGATAGGCGGGCTCGGCTTCCTGATCTACTGGCTGTTCGAGTACGGTTCGAAGTACCTGATAAATGCGTTCAAGTGATCCTCGCTGCGGATCCAACTTATGATGTGAGGGATAGTTTTGGGCCTTTTTGACATGGAGCCGAAGAAGAAGAGGAAGGAAGAACCGAGCGCGGAGAAGGAACACGCTCCGCTGATTGGAGCGAAGGCTCTGCAGTTCACGGTCCAGGGAGAGACCAAGCGGATGATGGCCTCCGGGGACTCGTCAGAGTTCGAGATGGCCATGACTCTGCCGGACGACGGACAGCCACACACGCTGGTCATCAAGGTGGACACCGTCTTCTCCGCAACGGAAGAGGGCTCGCCCGAATGGTTCGTGAAGCTCTACGACGCAGTCGGCGTCGTGTGGGAGAATTCGCCCTCGGCCGACCAGACAACCGAGCACAACTTCGATGTCATGCCCGGCCAGGAGAAATCGTTCACTCTCAAGGTCACATCGCCAACGGGTGCGAGGTACGGCGACAAGATCACCGTGCTTGTGAACGCCAGCCTGAAGGAGAACCCGAGCATAAACGACGTCGTGACGCTGCAAGCGACGGCTAGACAGTCGATGCTCGCAGTCAAGACATCGATAGGCCATGAGAAGACCGTCGCTGACTCGATCGCCAGCAGAGCGAAGCCAAAGCCCTCGGGAGTGTTCGCGATCCTATCGCCGGCCACGATCCGAGGTTACGTGTTCGTCGAGGCGATGAACACAGACGGCCTGCGCGAACTAGTGAAGGGAGTCAGAAGGACGCGGGGCATCGTCAAGGGAGAGACGAGCTTCGCCGAGATAGAGCACTTCCTCACGCCGAAGCCGATAGTGTCCGGCATCGTAGAAGGGGACATCGTCGAGCTCATCGCGGGACCGTTCAAGGGAGAGAAGGCGAGGGTCCAGCAGATCGATGAGAACAAGGAGGAGATAACGGTGGAGCTCTTCGAGGCGATGGTGCCGATACCTGTCACGATCCGTGGAGATCACGTTAGAGTCCTTGAGAAGGAGAGATGAGCAGATGGTAGAGAAACTCGATGTACTGGTCGACGGCGGAAAGGCGACCCCTGGTCCCCCGCTAGG
>JBGOXV010000078.1:0-7675 GCA_041479325.1 Thermoplasmata archaeon | reverse complement strand
ACGACGAAGAACACCGTGGGGATTCTCGTCACGGACGGCAACTACACGGTAGGGGCCGATCCTGCTGAGGCGGCCGGGGCATACAGGCGCCTTTTCGTGATTATGACCGAGAGTCACGATTGCCAACCGGAGACTTGCGAAGGAATCGCCAAGAACGGTGGAGGAAGGATGTACTCGGTAGCCAGCTTTGAAGAGATCCCGAGGGTCCTCTACAAGGTACTGAGGATGGTCTCCCAAGGGTCACTGGCGACGCAGTCATGACCGATCTCATCTGGTTTTCAGAACGACAGGGGAGAAGTATCGTGGGGCCTTCCAGGACGTATATTAACCTTCTGTGGGTCCAATGTTGTCCAAATCAGAGGAAAACATACACTTATATATCGTCAGTAAGGGGAATTAGTCATCTGTATTCATCCCCCCCTCTTTTTTTCTTATTTGTTCTCTAGACTTGTTCTTGAACTCGGGGTCGTTAGAATCGCAGTGCGTCGTCGCCCTTAGAGATTATTCGCGGAGGCGTCGACGAACGAATCTCCGCTCCACCTGACGTTTGGCGCCGACTTTATTAGTCGAATTAGTGCATTACGTAATGCAATGCGCATTATTCCGAAGAGAATCTTCTTCACAAAAGGCGTGGGCAGGCACAAGTACGAACTCCAGTCATTCGAGATGGCTCTCCGTGATGCGGGCATCGAGAAGTTCAACCTCGTCCAGGTCTCGAGCATATTGCCTCCTGGGTGTGGCATAGTGTCTCGCGAGGACGGGTTGAGGGATCTGCTTCCAGGTCAGATCGTCCATGTGGTGTTGGCGCGGAATTCCACGAGTGAACCTAATCGAGTGGTCGCAGCGTCGATCGGATGCGCCGTCCCGGCGGACGGGACACTGTACGGGTACCTCTCGGAGCATCACACATTCGGCGAGAACGCCAGCATCGCCGGACATTATTCAGAGGATCTGGCCGCGACTATGTTGGCCACGACCCTGGGCATTCCCTTCGATCCCGAGAAGGACTGGGACGAAAGGGAAGACCAGTACAAGATGAGCGGGAAGATCGTGAAATCGTTCAACGTCACGAAGACCGCCGAAGGCGAGAAGACTGGCGTGTACACGACTGTCATTGCCGCAGCAGTCTTCATAACGGAGGCATCGGAAATGACATCGCCGAGCGTCGCTGCTGAGCCGCGGCAGTCGGCTTAGCGGAATCCCATCAGCTAAATCGGGTGAGTGAAATGGCACAACCTCTGAAGGCAATGAGGAAGGTCAAGGAGTTCCACGACGGTTTCAGCGACAACCTCCAACCACTCGTCCCACTCGAGCTCACTAAGTGCAAGACCGTGTCGGACCTGGTCGATGGCATGTCTCGGTGCAGCTTCGGAGCGAGGTCGATTGGCGAGGGGGCCAAAGTGCTCCAGGCGATGGTGGAAGACGAGGAGTGTTTCAAGGTCCTGACCCTCTCCGGAGCAATGACCCCCGCGAAGATGGGATTGGTCATCTGTGACATGATAGACTGGGGAATGGCGGACGCGTTGGTGACCACCGGCGCGATCATGGCCCATGGCATGGTCGAATCCACTGGCAGAGCGCACTTCAAGCACAGGTGGGACATGGACGACGTCAAGCTCTACCGGGCTGGGTACAACAGGATCTATGACACCATCGAGCTGGAGCAAAGCCTGGACGACATGGAGCTGATCTTCCGCAAGGTCATGGAGAAGGTTTCGAAGAGGGATTCGATCTCAAGCTTCGAACTGAACTGGCTGATCGGAGAGGCCCTTGCGTGTGAGACTGAGGACTGCCAGCGGGGGATATTGAAATCGGCCTACCAGAGGAAGGTCCCCGTGTACGTGCCTGCGTTCACTGACTCTGAGCTTGGGTTGGACTACGGCGTCTACCTCAGAAGGATGAAGCTCAAGCGCAAGAAGCCCGTCGTGTTCGACTCGTTTGCCGATCTCGAGGACTACACGTCCAGGGTACTGGACTCGAAGAAGCTGGGGATCGTGACCATAGGCGGGGGAGTCCCGAGGAACTGGGCACAGCAGGTCGGGCCGTATCTCGATATCATCCGAAAGCGCGTGGGTGAAGGGGGCGGGTTCAAGAGGTTCGACTACGCCCTGCGGATTTGCCCAGAACCGGTGCACTGGGGCGGGTTGTCTGGATGCACTTACTCCGAGGGCGTTTCCTGGGGCAAGATCACTCCGAGATCGGAAGGCGGGATGTATTCGGAGGTCCTGATCGATGCGACGGTGGCCTGGCCTTTGATCGTGAAGGCGGTCATGGAGCGAGTCGGATCGAAGCGGTAGAAGTACTGGCCGCCTCGGAATCTTAATATCGTGTGTGGGCTTTAGAGGAGGCAATCGCGCTTTCACGTCGGTGACTTCGCGGTGTCGAGGATTAGAATGGACATGGATCTCCCGTCATGGGTTGCAGACTGGGCAAGACAGGCCCCAAGAATGAGGGTCACCCCTCCAGGACCGAAGAGCAAGGAAATCATAGAAAAGGATAGGAAGTTCGTTTCTCACGCCTACGACCGCCTTTTCCAATTCACGATGGCCAAGGCGTCTGGGTGCGCGGTCATGGACGCGGATGGCAATGTCTTCCTGGATTTCTCGTCTGGCATCTCCGTGGTGAATGCGGGCTGGTCCAACCCCAGGGTGGTCGATGCCATCAAGGAGCAGGCTGACAGGCTCGTGCATTCTCTTGCCAACGATGCCTACTACGACAACGAGGCGGAATACGCCGAGCTGCTGGCGAAGATATCTCCCGGCGGGCAACTCAGTTCGACTTTCTTCGCGAACAGTGGGGCGGAGGCGAACGAAGCGGCCGTGAAGCTCTCGAGATACTACACGAAGGGCTCGGAACACATCAGTTTCATGGGCGCATATCATGGGCGCATCGGAAATGCGCTCGCTCTCACAAGCCGGGTCAAGTACAAGTACGGGCATGGCCCGTCCTCGCCTGGCTTCTACTTCGCGCCATATCCGTACTGCTACAGATGCTGGTTCAAGCAGGAGTACCCCTCGTGCAACATGCTCTGCGTGGACTACCTGGAGAAGGGGATCCTCGAGTTTGGAGGACCAAGCGGTGACGTCGCTTCGGTGGTCGTGGAGCCCATCCAGGGTGAGGGTGGTTACATCGTTCCTCCAAAGGAGTTCCTGCCTCGACTCAGGAGGATTTGTGATGACCGGAAGATTCTCTTGGTCGTCGACGAGATCCAGTCAGGGCTGGGAAGGGCTGGAGAGCTATGGTACTGCAACGCCGACTCGGTCATCCCGGACATACTCCTGACGGGGAAGGCGTCCGGGGGAGGTATACCGATGGGCGCGATGCTCGCGAAGCACAAGATCATGGACGTCTGGCGACCAGGGTCCCACTCCTCGACGTTCGGGGGGAATCCCATGGGCATGGTGGCAGGTCTTGCGCAAGTCAGGGAGATCGTCGAGAATGACCTCTCAAAGAGAGCCCAGGTCCTCGGAGCCCACGCAATGAAGCGCCTGACGGAACTCAAGGACAAGTACGAGATAATCGGAGACGTGAGGGGAAGGGGATTGATGATCGGGGTCGAAATCGTCAAGAGCAGGGAAACGAAGGAACCACTCTACGTCCCGCAGATGCAGGGTATGGCCTGGAGAAAGGGGCTTCTGATGATCACGGCTGGCATGTACGGCAACGTTTTCCGGATCGCACCGCCATTGATCATCTCTCGGGAGCAGCTCGATATCGGCATTGACATCTTCGAGGAGACCGTGAAGGAAACCCAAGCCCAGATGCGCTAGCCCAACAGGGCCGGGCTGGAAATCATAATCTAACCGAGAAGGGGATACTCCTCGGGGTTCACCACGGAAGGCAGTTCCAACCGCAACATCTGGATGAGCGTCAATACGCTGATGACGAAGGAAGTCATCTCTGTGAGGGCCACGGACAGGGTCAATGACGCGTGGGTCCTGCTGATGGAGACCGGCATCACGGAAGCTCCGGTAGTCGATGATTCTGGCAACCTTGTCGGTGTTTTGACTACAAAGGAGATTTCAAGGAGCATAATCGAAAGGTACCTGAAAGCAAGATCGCTTAGCCAACTGACGACACATCAGACCGATCAGATTGATCATACGACGATGGAGAAGGAGGAGATAAGGGAACTCACCCTAGCGATAAGGGGGGTAGTGGAAAGCGCTGTGTCCTCGTTGCTGCCGAAGGATAAGAAGTGGCTCAGCATCGGGGCCGATGATTCGATCGAAAGGGCGATTCGCACGATGGCGGAGAATAGCGTGAACATGCTTCCAGTATTGAAGGATTCCCATGTCGTTGGCGTGCTCACCAGGCAGGACATCATCTGGCTCATAGCTGGTCGGCCTGGAAAAACTCACTGGTGAACGGGATGGCAGGCATCAGTCGAGGGTCTTCAGGATGCGGAGCGCCTCTTCAACGTGCTTCTCAGGGTTCATCTGCGAATTGAAAATGTGCCTGACGACCCCCTTCTTGTCGATGATGTAAGTTACCCTTCCCGGGATTAGTCCTAGGGAGGTCGGGACTCCGTACAACATCCGGACGGCCGCTCCGACGTCCGCAAGCAATTTGAATGGAAGCTTGTAGGCCGCTGCGAACTCGCCGTGCTTTTCCGGGGTGGCGGTGCTCACTCCCATCACCTCGGCCCCTGCGTCCTTGAACGCTTCATAGCTGTCCCTGAAAGCGCAAGCTTCCTTCGTGCATCCCGACGTGAAGTCCTTGGGGTAGAAGTAGAGCACGACCGGTTTCTTTCCAAGGAAGTCGCTCAGCCGGATGTCCTCTCCGAACTGGGACTTGAGTGTGAAATCCGGTGCAATATCGCCCACTTTGACAGGTCCAGGCATTCTGACAGCTCCTTGGGATGCTTGAGACGTCTAAGATTAATGTATCTTTTGCCGTCGTCCCGCGTCTTGGGCTCTAGGAATGCTTTTGGACGTGTTAAGCCTTGACCGGTGGCGAGCTAGAACCTGCCGGAGCCGTGGATATCATGAATCGCGACCTTAGCGAGGCATTCCGCCTAATCGACAGCTACGTTGAAGATCATGTGAGATCAGCCGCCATTCCAGGGATGGCCATCGCCATAACTGACCGAGAGAAGGTGCTGCATGTCTCCACCTTTGGCCATTCCGATATCTCAAGCCGCACCCCAGTTTCACCAGAGACTCTGTTCGAGATTGGGTCCATAAGCAAGTCGTTTGCGAGCACCATCGCTCTGCAGCTCGTGGATGAGGGCAAGCTCGATCTAAACAGGCCTTTATCAGAGTACCTGCCATGGTTCGAGGTCAGGTCCTCCTTCAAGCCCATCACGCTTCACCATCTAATGAGCCATACCGCGGGGATCATCACGGGTTCCGAGGCCACGATGGGGGGCACCACGGAAGCGATGGCTCTCCGCGAAACCGATGTCACCGCAGAACCCGGGACATTCTTCCATTACTCCAACACCGGCTACAAGATCGTAGGATTAGTTCTCGAGAAGGCCCTCGGAGAGGCGTTCGAGACGGCCCTGAAGAAACGCGTGTTTGAGACGTTGGGCATGAGTTCGAGTGAGCCCGTAATAACTTCCGATCTACGAGAGAGGCTTGCTGTGGGATATACGCAGATGTACGATGATCGCCCGCGACCGTCGGGCGGTAAGTATGTCCCTGCAACTTGGGGCGAGTCTGACACTGCGGATGGATCGATCTCCTCCAATGTCAGCGACATGGCTGCTTACATGAGAATGTTGCTAAATCGAGGCATGGGACCTAAGGGCGTGTTGCTATCACCTAAGACCTTTGATATGTTGGTTCAAAAGGTGATCAAGCCCGACGACTCGGTGCACAACGAGTACTACGGTTACGGGCTTGACATAAGGGAAGAGGAGGGACATGTCCTGATTGGCCATACTGGCGGCATGGTCGGCTTTATATCCAGCATGTTGGTCGACATGCAGACCGGCTTGGGGGTGATCATCCTCGTCAACTGCTCCAGCTACGACCTCAAGGCGGATCTCTGCAAGACTATCCTACGAATCCTGAGGTCCGCAGCGGAGGGAGGACCTCTACACCAACCAGAGACAGTTGATTCGACACTGGTCGAGAACGCGTCTGAGTACGAGGGTATCTTCACTTCCGGGTCGAAGACACTCCGAATTGTCGCGAAGGGAAAGAAGTTGTTCATAGACGCGCCCGCCCCTATTCCCCTCGAGAGCAGGGGCAAGGACGGATTCAACGCTGACGGCCCGGACTACGACCTCTTCCTGTTTCGCTTCGACCGGAAGGATGGAAAAGTGGTCGAGGTCACGTACGGGCCGGACTGGTATGTCGGGGAATCATATGCTGGTCCCAAGGCGTTCAAGCACCCACGCAGGTGGGAAGCCTACACTGGACACTTCCGCTGCCACAATCCGTGGATCTCTAACTTCAGGATCATACTTCGAAAAGGTGCTCTCACGATGGTCGAGCCTTCCGGGATCGAGCAACCCATGGTTCCTCTTGGAGAAGACGCCTTCAGGCTTGGTGCCGATGAGCGGTCGCCGGAGACGATGAGATTTGACATGCTGCTGGATGGCAAAGCGATGCGCGCGATCCTATCGGGCTGCGAATGCTACAGATTCTTCACGCCGTGAAAGGCCGGCAGGGAACATCCCCGTCAGTCTGCGGGTAAGAGCCCATATATCGCGACAATCATGGAAAGTGACGGCGATGCGACCATGGAACAACCAGGGAAAGGGGGGATGTGAGCGGAGAAGGCAACCTTCGCCGCAGGATGCTTTTGGCACGTCGAACAGGCGTTCTCCGCGGTCAAAGGCGTGGTATCGACGAGAGTGGGATACACTGGCGGCGATTTCAAGAACCCTACCTATGAGGATGTGTGTTCAGGCTCGACAGGCCATGCAGAGTCAGTGGAGATTGAATTCGATGCGTCAAAGGTCTCATACAAGGAGCTTGTCGAGACCTTTTGGGATATCCACGACCCGACTCAATTGAACAGACAGGGCCCCGATTTTGGGGCTCAGTATAGGTCTGCAATATTCTATCACAGCGTCGAGCAGAACGCAGCGGCCATCGGGTCCAGGGATGCCCTGCAGAAGACGCCTCGGTACCTCGCGAAGAAGATAGTCACCGAGATCGTTCCCGCGAAGGAGTTCTGGGTCGCCGAGGAGTATCATCAGAGATACCTTGAGAAGCACGGTCGAGCCAGTTGCAGATTGTGAGGTTGCATCTCTTCCATTCAGCTTTGAATATGACTCCCTGCGATCCGAAAAGTCTTGCTTTCCCGATCGTCCGCGGAATGCTCGCTTTGACCAACACCTTCTTTTCTCAGGTTGCCGTTACGCGCACCATCCGAGCAAGAGATGTCTAGGAGCGAAAGGATATGAAGAAAGGTGCCAAAGTCCTGGTTCTAACGAAGGAAGAGATTGAATCCGTGCTGACCATCGAGGATGCCATCGAGGTCGTCGAGGAGGGGTTCAAGGCATTCAACTCGGGAAGAGCGATCATCCCCTTCCCGGTAGCTCTGCAGGTCCCCGACCACAACGGGGACATACACATCAAGCCTGGATACATCAAGGGCTATGACACTTACACGGTGAAGATCGCCTCAGGCTTCTACGACAATCCAAAACTGAACCTCCCGACTAGCCATGGCATGCTCCTGCTATTCGATTCCAAGACTGGATTTCCGCTATGTT
>JBGOXV010000077.1:0-7677 GCA_041479325.1 Thermoplasmata archaeon | reverse complement strand
ACTCTCGATGGGTGAACGGCCTTGAGCAAGCTGATTGGTGGAGCGGCTCAGTTGAGCTGCCTCAGTTCTGCCACGGTTGGAAACTTCAGTGCCTTGTCCCCTGAGAAGACGATGGGGACGAAACTGGACAAACCGACGTCCGAATAGAGCGGCGATGCCGTGTCGGAATCCAGCTGGCTCAGGATATCGAGGCCGGGAGCGACGATGCTCAGCGCGGGCAGTATCAGGATCTCCCTCTCGGGCTCGTATAGGAAACAATGATCCTTGAGAGAGGCGCCCACTTCGTCCATCAGCCGAATCGATGGATGGATGTGCCCCATCACGGTCGGCTCGTCGGTCCTGGGACCCTTGTGACCGTGGACTATCCTCACCTTGCCCTCCCTGGCCTCGAGGGCGTGAAGCCTGGTCCCGTGTCGTCTGAGTATCTGTCCGAGGTAATTGTCGTGGTTCCCTTTCACCACCTCGAGGCGGGCCAGGCTCCTCAGCAGCCCGACGAACTCGTTCACGTCCTGCCACTCCTGGTTGAGGTTCCGCGAGAAGTTGTGCTTCATGTCACCCGCGATCACTACTTTTGAGGGCTGGAATCTGGATATCAGGTCCTGCATGTACCTTGTCAACTTCCTGGTCTGGACGCGTGGTAGACTCAGTCCCTCGTCCTCCAGCGCTGCCTCACAGCCAAGATGTAGATCTGCGACCACGAGCACATTGTCATCGGTCAGCAGCGCTGCCCCGCCTGGCAGGAGCTCTACCCAGTCACTGATGCTGTACCCTCTATGAGCCACGGACGTCTGAACAACGGGACTCCATAACAATCTTGTGACTATCTTCTCCCTCCCGGTTACGCCCTTAAATACGATCGGTCGGCCTACCGAAGGAGCGATGCTGACGAGCAGCTTTGTCCTCCTTGACGGGATAGGCCCGAAGCGAGAATCCACTTTCTGGAGGCAGGGGCTTGAGACCTGGGACGATTTCATGGAGAAGCCCAGGGCCAGGGGCATCTCAGAAACCAGGAAGATCCAGATGGATTCGCAGCTCGTGATCGCCAAGGAGAGGCTGCGGGATGGGGATTCATCATACTTTGCCAATCACCTCGCCAAAAGGGACCAGTGGAGATGTCTTCGGGAGTTCGGGCGATCGATAGCGTTCGTGGACATCGAGACGACCGGGATATCGCTCAGATCGCCTATCACGGTCGTGGGCGTGTACGATGGCACGCGCATGCACACCATGGTGAGGGGGATCAACCTGAACCACGAGAATCTCGCGGCCATCCTGTCTTCAGTTAGCGTGATCGTCACCTTCAACGGAGCGAGTTTCGATCTGCCCATGATCGAGCACAACTTCCCCGGAACGGTCCCGAATGTGCCGCATGTTGACCTGAAGCACGCCCTTCGCCAGTTAGGTTTCACTGGAGGACTGAAGGCCATAGAGAGGGAGATGGGCATCGAGAGGGACCATCGAGTGGAGTACATGACCGGGGAAGACGCGGTCTATCTGTGGAGGCTCTGGGAGAAGCAAGGCAAGAAGAACGCGTTAGACCTGCTGACAGAGTACAATGCCGCCGACTGCATGAACCTGAAGACCCTGTCCGATTTCGCTTACCGGTCACTCAAGATGAGGTCGTTCGACAAGGCAGTGAGCTACCCCTCAAGGATTGAATAGAAGTACCATGCATACGGGATTGGGATGGACGCGTTTCTCGCACTCATTGTGGCAATGTTCGTCTTCGTTGTCCTGATAATCGTCATAAACAGGTCCACCAAGACTGTTTTCTTCATAGGAGTGGTCATCGTCGCCATTCTTGTCCTAAGAGCCCTCGGCGTGCTGGGGTGAGTCAAATGAACCAGGAGGACTTCAGCGGGTCCCTTCCGAGAGGTCTGTGGACCTCCGCGCTGCAGGCAGCCAGCATCATCAGGAACGCCTCTGTCGTCGCGATAGCGTCTCACATCGATGCTGACGGCCTGTCATCAGGCGCAGTCGCGAAGCTCACGCTGGACAGGCTGGGCCTGGAGTCGAGCGTGCAGTTCTTCAAGAAGCTGGACGACCAGGCGCTGGCATCACTAAAGGAGAAACAGGCGGACCTGATCTGGTTCACGGACCTCGGCAGTGGCTCTGCCTCCAAGATCGAAGGCACCAACGCGATCATCACTGACCATCACGCGCCTGAGGCCGCTGCACAATCGCAGAGGAACAGAGGACAGGCTCTCTTGTCCGATTTCAGCACGGTCGTCCAAGTCAATCCGCATCTCTACGGCGTATCCGGGGCCAGCGAGCTCAGCGGAGCGGGAAGCACCTTCCTGGCGGCGTATGCGGTGGACAAAGGCAACGCCGACCTGGCGACGCTCGCGGTCCTGGGCGCGGTCGGGGACCTTCAGGACCAGCGCCTGAGACAGCTAGAAGGTATCAACAGGTCGATCATGAACCTCGCACGAGAGAGCGGCATGCTGGAAGCCGTCCAGGATATCCGCTACTTCGGGCGAGAGACGAGGCCTCTCCACAAGCTACTGGAGTTCTCGAGCGACCCGTTCCTGCCAAGGATCAGCGGGAACGAGGAGGGGTCAATGGGGCTACTGCTGGAACTGGGAATCGAGCTGAAGGACGGCGACGCCTGGCGGAGCTGGTCCGATCTCACCAAGACGGAGAAGGACACCATCCTGGAGGCGCTGAGGGATCATCTGAGCTCATTGAAGAGGAGACCGGAGGTGATCGAACGCCTCGTCGGGGAGGTATATGTCTTCCAGAAGGAGAAGAAGGGGTCGCCGGTGCGAGATGCCAAGGAATTCGCCACCCTCCTCAATGCATGTGGCAGACACGGAAAGGCGGACGTAGGGCTTGCGATATGCACCGGGGACAGGGGCAGTGCGCTCGAGGAAGGCCTGGTTCTCCTGCGCGATCACCGGTCGGCGATCGGCAAGGCGCTGACCTGGGCCAAAGGGAGCGGCGTGATCCGGATGAAGAACGTCCAGTTCTTCGATGCTGGTGACGAGATCGAGGACACGATAGTTGGCACCGTCGCCGGCATGCTCCTCGGGAGCGAAGGGGCGGACAGGACAGCTCCGATGGTCGCCTTTGCTGAATCCACCGAGTACTCTGACTCCCCCAAGACGAAAGCATCGGCGAGGGGGACTCAGGATCTGGTGTCAAGAGGCATGGACCTCTCCGCGGCGATGAGAATGGCGGCAGAGAGAGTCGGGGGGGTTGGCGGCGGACACAACATAGCCGCGGGCGCCACGATCCCTGCTGACAAACGGGATGAGTTCCTATCGGCGTTGGACTCGATTGTGGGTTCGCAGCTCATTGCGAGAGGACAGCGACGAGGATAGCCTTCTGCGCGTGCAGCCTGTTCTCGGCCTGGTCGAAGACCACGCTGTGAGAGCCGTCGATGACGTCGGCGGACACCTCCAGGCCGCGATGCGCAGGCAGACAGTGCATGAATATGAAGTCCTTCGCCGCCCTTTCGACTAGCTTCTCATTGACCTGGTACGGTAGGAATATCTTCTCCCTCTGTGCCTTCTCGGCTTCCTGCCCCATCGACACCCAGGTGTCAGTGTAGATCACATCGGCTCCCTCGACGGCCTGGAAGGGGTTCGGAAGGACCTCGATGGAACATCCCTTCGCCTTTGCAATCTCCTGGGCCTTCGAGTGTATGTCCGAATTCGGCCTGAAGTCTTTCGGAGTCGCGGCCTTCATGTTCATGCCCGCGAGCGCGCAGCCGAGCATGAGCGAGTTGCAGACATTGTTCCCATCACCTACGTACACAAGGCGGAGTCCTGCGAGCTTCCCCTTTTTCTCGTGAACGGTCATCAGGTCCGCCGCACATTGGCAGGGGTGCTCCATGTCATCAAGACCGTTGATGACGGGGACCTGTGCATGGGCAGCGAGCTCGCGCATGATCTTGTTGCTGAAGGCGCGATACATTATCGCGTTGACGTACCTGCTGAGGACATTCGCCACATCGTGCGCAGACTCACGCTTGCCGATCCCGACCTCGTCAGGGCTGATGTAGATCGCCTTGCCCCCCAGCTGTGACATCCCGACTTCGAAGGATATCCTGGTCCTCAGGCTCGGCTTCTCGAAGACCATGCCCAGTATCTTGCCCTTCAGGGGGTCGACCTTTGAGCCCTTCTTAGGATTGGGAGACTTGAGTTCCTTCTTCATCTTGATCGCATTGGCTATGATGGCTTCGAAATCGTCCTTCATGTCGAGGACTGAGATGATGTCACGCTTCAAGGGACCACCAAACTCCTCAATCGATTACTGGCTTTTAATGCTTTTCAGCCAGCTTCCCGACCCTGAGAACACGGTCGCAACTCATGCCTTCAGTCTGCGCACTTCGAGAAGCCGCACGCCACGCAAGTCGCACAGCCTGACATGTGAGCCACGCTGCCACCGCATTCCGGGCACGACTCTTGGTCTAGGCATGCGGATGCTGTCGATTGATCAGTCGAATCCATTGAACATCCCAAGGGGACGTAGCGGACATGGGGACATCACGGTTGAGTGAGGGGTGGAGCGAAAGTGCTACCCGTGGTGGTTGGCAGGAACGTTCGTCCACAAGGTCAGAGGCTGAGAATCTTTATTTAGGGAAAGACAATGGAGGACGGTCCATGGCCGGGGTGGGGTAGTGGTATCCTTGGGGACTGTGGATCCCTTGACCCGGGTTCAATTCCCGGTCCCGGCCCCTTCCAGGAGATGCCGCGCCTATCCTAGCCGAACCTCGCGCCGCAATGCGGGCACTCCGAATCCTTTTCCGTGACTGGTTTTCCGCAGCTCGGGCACTCGTAGGTGACTTCTTCGGAGGGTTCCTTTCCGCTCTTGCTCACATTGCCCGGGCCACCTTCGACGACTCCCTTGGCGCCGTCCAAGTCGATCGCAGAGGTCTCAGAGACCTCCTCCGCGAACTGGCCGAACTCCGTGCCGCACTCATTGCACCTGTGCTGTTGTGGAGAGATGAGCGCCCCGCAGAACGGGCATTCGAACCTCACGTCCTCGAACGAGGCTCCGCATCGCGGACAAGTGCCCTCGTTCCCCGCGACCGTCTTGCCGCAGGAGAGACATCCAAAGACGAAAACAGGCAACGGTTCTTTGCCCATGCTGTAATCATGCGCATCCGGTTACTTAATCATTTCAGCTGGAGCATGGATGATCAGGAATCCGGAACGCAAAAGGTATTCTACCGGTTCTTCTTCGATTTCGGCTTCGCCGGTGCCTTCGCTTTCTTGGTAGCCTTCGCTCTATGAATTGGTGCCTTCTTCGCACCCTTCGCGGCGGCCATGCGTTTCAAGACTGACGGATGGAGTTCCAGTTGAACGAGCTCCACCTCCCCTTCATCGGACTCCGGCTCTTCCTCCTCTTGGTCAGGTTTTTCGGCAGCTTCTCCTGATGGCGGTGATCCAGCCTCAGCAAATGCTGCTTCGCATTTCGGGCACGACGTGGATGAGATAGGGATCTGCTCCCCACACACGGGACAATCGACCTGGGCCTCCTCGAGCGGCAGGTCGCATCTGGGGCACTTGGTCTCATCGCCGCGAATCATGAGGCCGCAGCCCGGACACGAGACGCGCCTTACGGTCGACTTCATCTCCTCCACCTCGGTCGTGATGATTGTATCGACGAACTGATCCATGTCGAACCCCGCACTTGCCTTCTCCACGCCTTCTGAGAACCTTGTCAGGTCGATGCCACAAGTGGAGCAGGTGGTCGCATTCCTCCACACCAATCCGCAGCAGAAAGGGCATTCGAAAAGGGTCCCAGGGCCGAACTGCAGCCCGCATCTAGGACACTCGGTGTCGCCCGAACGCACGATCCTGCCGCATTTGAAGCAGCTCAGGAAGACGTCCTTTCGGCCCTCTGCCGTCATCGTCATGGAGAAACACTTCCGTTATATAAATAATCAAACTCCGGGCATGCTGGAACCCCGGAACCGCCGAACGCTCACGTCTTGCGATTCCTGCGCGTTCGTCCCACGATGAGGACGAAAAGCGACATCATGAACACGATCGGGATTGCAACGTGACTGAACTCAGGCAGCTTGTCGAACACCACCTGGATCGGCGCTGTCGTGTTCTGGGTCCATTGCCAGCAGATGAACTGCTCCCCCGAGACTGAGTATATTGATGTCAGGTACTGCTTCACGTAGGCGTTCTGGGTGATCGTGAGGGCCGTCCACACTCCGCTCACGTTCTTCTTGCCGACTATCGAGGTGGTCTGCATATCGTACCAGAACGCGTAGACGCTGCCAGTGGAAGTGTCGAGCGATAGAGTAGGCCATTTGTATCCATTGGTTCCCAGACCACCGGACAAGAGAAGTGCGACAGACCATCCAGAGCCTTGGTTGTACCTGTAGTAGATGTGTGGCTTTGAATTCCCAGACGGTTGCTCGTTGTCATCACCGTAAACGCAATGAAGTACGCCTCTGGAATCGACCACTACGCTGGGGGGAGCAGTGTCGGTGCTCATAATGCGGTTGGCAGCGTGCGTGTAGAATGTCGTCTCAGCACTCCATGCGGCACCGTCGTACTTCCTACTCGCCATGTCTCCGCTATAGGTGTAGACCGCCCACACCTGGCTGCCGACTCCGGCGGGAACGATGGACCCCTTCACATTCGCTGAAGGATCATCCGCGACGAGCATGTTGCCAGTCCAGGTCCAAACGGCTATGTTGTCTGGAGTGTTGCTGCGCACAGCTGCCAAGTTGTACGCTGCAGGAGCCGCCACAGTGTTGTCTGTGGCCAGGACCCACAGATATCCCGAGGCATCCTTGCAGATGAAGGCGTGCTTGCTGCCCATGGGCACAGTGCTAACTGTCGGGTTCCTGTCAGCAGCTGCCCATGTTATCGTGTGTGTCGCAGGCGCCACGACTCCCCTCTGAACATACACATGGTCCGCTGCATTCGACCTGTCCCCAACTGCGTATACTATGTTGACCGCTGGATCGAACCAGATCGAAACCTCGTTGACCCCGGCGGTCCTGAACGCATTCGAGACAGCCGACCATGTGACTCCGTTGTTCGCGCTGTATCTGTAGACGGTGTTCGCCCCGTCCCAGTAGAAGCTCCAGAAATTCACGCCGTCATAGAACAGCTTCCTCTGGTTCGACGTCGCAGTCGCGGACTGCGAGGTCGTTGAGCCGTCGATGAGCCAGCTCTCTATGCCTGCGGCCATAACTCCAGCCGAGGTCCCTCTGTAGGCCTGCGGAAGGGACGTCGCCATGTCCCATCCCCCGCGCCAGTCGGTCGTCTCGATGATGAAATCGATGGATGAGCTCCCGCCGATGGCCGTCGAGAACACGCCGACCTCGATTCTCTGCGCGTCGTTGGAGGCGTTGACGGTAGCACTTGGTACCAGCGTCCACACCCCTGCCTGGTAAGCCATGAGAGAATGCCTGTCGATCACGCCATCCATCCCGACGATCTCCACCAGATAGTCCGCGCCGATCACCTTCGATGACATCGAGATAGGCATTCCCGTTGAGACGTTGCGATCGCTGTCGATGTAGATGCGGAGCAAGTCCTCACCAGTGACTCTCGTGGGTATCACAAGGCCTCCGCCGCCAGAACCGCCAGTCGGCTTCATCTTGATGGTGGGCACGAACGACCCATTGCATATCTGCCCTTTCACGCTGACATAGAAATACGAAGCAAGAGTAGAGTTAACTGCGCCGGTCGCATCGATGTT
>JBGOXV010000076.1:0-7684 GCA_041479325.1 Thermoplasmata archaeon | reverse complement strand
TCGGAGTTCTCCGACGAGCATCACAAGGAGTTCGTTCGGAGGCTGAGGCCTACCCAGAGCGAGATGGGGGAGATCGACAGGGCGGCCCTGGAACAATCCGAACGCAAGCTGCACTTCAGGTACCAGACGGTTCCATGCTCATGCCTCGTTGAGGCAGACGAGGAGCCCCCGCACAGCGCCAACTCGCGCGCGATCGAGGCTTCGCTTGAAATGGCGAGGTTGCTCGGGATGACACCGGTGGACGAGGTCCATTTCATGCGCAAGATAGTGATAGACGGCTCCAACACGGGAGGCTTCCAGAGGACGGCCCTTGTTGCCACGGATGGGAAGATCGAGGTGGGGGGCAAGAGCATAGTCGTGAGGACCCTCTGCCTCGAGGAGGATGCAGCAAGGAAGATGGCGGAGCAGGGTTCAGAAGTTGTGTTCCGCCTTGACCGGCTGGGCATCCCATTGATCGAGCTCGCGACCGACCCGGACATCACAACCCCCGAAGAGGCCAGACTCGTCGCCGAGAAGCTCGGTGCCCTTCTAAGGGCGACCAAGAAGGTCAGGCGAGGTATCGGGACTATCAGGGAGGACGTCAACATTTCCATCGCTGGCGGGGCAAGAGTGGAGATCAAGGGCGCGCAGGATCTCCGGCTGCTGCATGTGTACGTCGAGGAAGAAGCGAAGCGCCAGCTCGCCCTCTTGGACGTCAAGAAGGTCCTGAGGGATAGAGGGGCGAGAAGGACCGACCCTGAAATCAAGGACATATCTGCGCTGTTCAGGGAGACCCACTGCAAGGTGTTGAAGAACGCCCTCGAGGAGAAGGGCAAGATACTAGCCATCAGGCTTGAGAAGTTCAAGGGAGTGCTGGGTCCGACAGAGGCCGGCGTGAAGCGCTTGGGCTCCGAGATGGCCGCCCACGCCCGTGTCACAGGCGTCAAAGGACTCTTCCACTCGGACGAGCTCCCAGGTTACGGCGTGACTGTCGCTGAGGTCGAGGATGTGACCTCCGCCCTCGGTGTCGAGAACGGGGATGCGTTCGTCCTCATCGCTGACCAGGAGGACCGCTCGCGTGCGGCGATGTCGAAGGCCATCGAGAGAGCGAACGTCGGCATCGAAGGGGTGCCGGAGGAGACCCGGGACCCGCTTCCGGATGGACAGACGGTCTATAGCAGGCCCTTGCCAGGAAAGGCAAGGATGTACCCCGAGACGGACGTCCCGCCAATAAGGATCGACCAGAAGCTCCTGGAGAGCATCGAGCTGAACCTGCCCGAGGTGCCTGAGGTGAAGATGGGCAGGTTCGTGAAGCAGTTCGGCATCAGCAAGGAGCAGGCGGAGTCGCTCATCAAGAGCGGCTACGAGGACGAGTTCGAGCTCCTAGCTTCGCAGTTCGGCAACTCGCAGGTCGTCGCCCGGATATATCTGAACGACTTCCCCGAGCTGGAGAGGCTCGGGCACGACCCTTCCGGGATAAGCCTCGACACAATGAGGGTGCTGCTCGATTCGCTGAAGGCTGGCAGGTTCGCAAAGGAGGCGGTCCCCCAGATACTGGGTTCTGTACTCGAGAATGCCCAGACGGTCGATGGCGCGATCGAGACTCTGGGCATGGAGACGGTCGACCTGGAGTCCGTGAAGGAAGTATGCGAACGGATCGTCCAGCAGCGGATGAAGTTCATCCTTGAGAAGGGAGAGGCAAGCCTCGGGCCCGTGATGGGCATAGCGATGAAGGAGCTCAGAGGGCGGGTGGACGGAAAGGTCCTCAGCGAGGTTTTGACCGAGAAGATCCGACAGCTCCTGAAGCAGGCGGGTTCTCAGAAAGGACAATGAGGAATCTCCTGCAATACTCTAGGGCAGCCCCTTTGTCGGTTTCGTTGGAGGCCAGGAAGCTCCGGCAGAGCTCCCTCAGGTCTTCGGGATTGTTGTATTTCCTGATCTTGGTCATCCGGCCTGCTCCTGGCACACGCTGGCTACACGAAATATGGACCTTGACTAATAAGTTTTCCCGCCGAATATTCATGGCATCGAGTGCTTCACCTTGAGCCGATACGCGAACAGCGACTCGAAGAACATCCTCTGCTCCTCCAGCTTCTCTGACTCGTATCTCTCCTTCGCTGCCTTCAGTACGGTGGTCAATCCTGTCAGAGATGAGAGCACCATGTAGATCCGTCCGCCCGGGGCGAGATGGCGCCAAGCCTGTTCCAGGAAACTGACGGATACCTCACTACCCTTTCCGCCTCCTGACCACGACCTCTCAATCCAGCTGGTGGAGTTGGAATCGCCCGGGAGATAGGGAGGGTTGAACGCTATGACATCGAAGTACCCGGTCACCTTCTCGAACAGGTCGCTCTGTAGAATCTGGATCTGCGTCCGGTTCCGGGCGGCATTCCTCCTAGTGAGCTCGACTGCGTGAGGATTGACATCCGTGGCTGTCACCTTAGCGCCCATCTTCGCTGCGTGGATGGCGATCAAGCCCGTCCCCGACCCGATCTCGAGGAAGGTCTCGCCAGGGGTTACCTCAACTATCTTGAGAAGCAAGTAGGAGTCATCGCTCGGGTTGTACACCTCGCCGGCAGTGTCGATCTCGATCAGGTGGTCCAGCTGCATGCTCGAGTGGAACGTCGATAAGGCTTAAGGATTTGATGGGGTAATTTGATTAACGTTCTTGGCATCAGGACTTGCCTTTAGGATTTGGCAGGGGCAGGAGAAGGGGCGATCGCATGAATGCAGGGGTTTGGGTCGTGCTGGCGGCAATCATCGTCAGCATCGCAATCTCCGCCTGGAAGCAATACAACTTCTCCATCATAGCCAGCATCGTGTGCGTGTTCGCGTACATCCTGACATCCCTCGTATCGCCGTCCGGAATCATCGACGAGCTTGGCTTCTCGCCCCACGATCTCGTGGACCCGAGCCGAGCCTACACGATCCTGACTTCGATGTACACACATGCCAGCATTGGGCATCTGTTCTTCAACCTGCTGGGACTCATCATGATTGGGGTCGTGTTCGAGCAGAAGATCGGCACGAGACCCTACATCTTGCTCTACATCCTGACGGGGATATGCGGCAGTCTTGCCTTCGCGGCCATTAGGTGGACAGGACCAAACGTCATCGCGGTCGGCGCATCAGGAGCAATCTTCGGTATTATGGGAGGATTCGCAAGGCTCTTCCCGAGGGAGCGATTCATGTTCTTCCTCTTCCCGGTGGCGCTGCCGATCTGGGGCATCGTGGTCGGCTATCTCGTTCTGCAGTTATTGCTGATACCCACCGCCACCGATATCGCGATCGAGGCGCACATAGGCGGTCTGGTCGCCGGAATCTTGTTGGCGCCGCTCGTTGTGAAACTGCCCACCCCTAAAGGGAAGGTGAAGATGGTCGCATCAGCCCCGAACCTGCGAAAGCTCGCCACGACCCCGGAACTCAAATCCATGCTGAAGAGGATCGAGGATGAAAGCGTTCCCGATGTGAAGAAGGCTTGGATCGACCATTTCATCTCGAAGGCGAGGTGCCCGCAATGCGGCGCCCCCATCGTCGCCGACAAGGGGACCTTCAGATGTGAGAAGGGGCATCTCATATGATCCGTGATTCCAATCGACGCGCGACGAGCGTTAGGTCGCTGTTGGATGGGCGCCTGGTCAGGAGCGGCGACGCGATACTCGACGCTTCGTCGACCGTCTCGTTGGTCGTGTCGGCGGACAAGAGGGTGATCGTGGACACAGGGTCTTCGACGGACCTGAAGCGGCTGCGGGAAGCCCTCCGAACAGCATCGGTAAGACCTGATGACGTGGAAATGGTCGTAAACACGCACCTTCACTTGGACCACATCGGCGGGAACAGCCTCTTCCCGAACGCGAGGTTCTACGCTCACCGGCTCGAGAATCCTCCTCTTGGCACGATTCGGGTATCGGGTGAGCTCGAACTTCTGCCAGGCGTGGACATCGTTCCGACTCTCGGCCACACGGCAGGTAGCATCTCGGTTCTGGTGCATGCAGATAGGCGGTACGCGATCTGCGGGGATGCTATACCCACTAAGGCGAACGTAGAGACTCACGTTCCGCCCTCGATCAACATCGATCCACGGCTCGCGCTTAAGAGCATGGACTTCCTGGAGGCGTGGGCCGATGTCATAGTTCCGGGACACGAGGCGCCTTTCGAGGTCGCGAGAAAGAAGTAATATGATGGATAAGCTCAATGCACCGGTGATAGTGAAATGACAATTCCTTCAAGTATCATGGTCGAATGCCCCATCTGCAAGTCCGAAACGCTTCATGAAGTCCTTCATGGCAAGTTGGGCGGCAAGGCGCAGGCCGTGTTCGAATCCACGGTTAGATGCAAGGAGTGCAACCAGGTCCACCCGATCGTTCTCAAGGTGGAGCGGCCTATCGAAGTCCCGATCATCGTGAGTTGGCTCAAGGACTCGAAGAAATCGACCATAGTGGTGGGGCCAGATGACGCCCTGTCCATCGAAGATGAGATCATGTGCGGGGACGAACCCGTGCAGATCACCTCTATCGAGTCCAAAGGTGCCCGGGTGAAGAGGGCCAAGGCACGAAACGTCCAGACAGTATGGGCCCGAAGGTTCGACAAGATCAGGGTGCCGTTCTCCATAAGCCGGAGGGCGAAGAGCTTCTCCGAACACGTGCTGGCTGTGCCAGATGAGGAATTCTACATCGGAGACGTGCTCAAGGTGGGAAACCACGAGGTTGTCATCCACTCGATCAAGATCGAGGACAAGTCACTGCGAACGGGCGGTGCGTTGGCTCGCGACATCGTGAGGGTCTACGCGAATATTGTCAGGAAGACCAACTCCTGAACGAATAGCTACGCCAGAAGCATTTAGCCTAGCACCGCGCATCAAGTTGCGATGAATGGTCTCGAACATGAGCGTAACCGCCTCGTTGACGACCTGAAGATGAGGGGCTACGTCACGAGCAAGGCGGTCGAGGACGCCATGAGGAGGGTGCCTCGCGAAGAGTTCTTGCCTGCCGATTTGAGGGATGAAGCCTACATCGACTCGCCCTTACCGATAGGCGAGGAGCAGACGATATCCGCTCCTCACATGGTCGCCATAATGGCGGAGAACCTCGACCTGAAGCCGGGTCAGAAGATATTGGAGGTGGGGACCGGCTCCGGATACCACGCTGCTGTATGTGCCGAGGTCATCTCTCCGGACGGCCACATATACTCGATGGAGAGGATAACCTCATTGGCTTCGTTCGCGGAGGACAACCTCAAAAGGACTGGGTATGCAGAACTGGTTACGGTCATTCTGGGGGACGGGTCTAAAGGGCTCCCGGACCACGCTCCCTATGACAGGATATTCGTTGCAGCCGGAGCCCCAGACGTGCCTTCTCCGCTAGCTGCCCAGCTCAAGAACGGGGGTAAGCTCCTCGTCCCCGTGGGAACCAGGTGGTACCAGGACCTTTTCAGGGTCACTAGAAATGGTACGAAGCTGGAGAAGGAGAATCTCGGCGGCTGCGTGTTCGTGCCACTAATCGGCGAACATGGGCACTGATCCAGCCTAGATGAAATCGAGGATTCCCGTCAGGTCCTTCTTGTCGACGACCGCATCCGCCTTCTGTCTGACTGTGTCGTCCTCGGGGCAGAACGCGATGCCGAGATTCGACTCCTTGAACATCGACACATCGTAGCTGGAGTTCCCAACGCTGACCGTGTCTTTCTTGGTGGCTCCCAGCTTCCCCGCGACCCGCCTCACCGCCTCCCCCTTGTCCATCAGCTTGACATTGAGTATGCCCTTGCCCGTGAGCCTCCCATGGTCGTCGGTCTCGAACCCGTTCGCCAGGTGAGCGTCGAATGGGAGTTTTTCCATAACCAGGTCAGCGAGAAGGTCTATTCCGGCTGACACTATCGCGGTCTTGAATCCCCTGTTCCTGAGCTCAAGGACGGTCTCTTTAGCTCCATGCATCATCGGAACCTCGTCCAGGATCTTCATGATCTTGGCGGCGTCCACGTGCTGATCCTTGTCCTTCCAGAGTTGGATGTCCCTTCGGATGAACTCAAGATCGGTGATCTCCCCTCTGAGATAGGCGTAGAGCGAATGGTCGTTGTTCACCCCGAACCTCTTGTGGACATAGACCCATGAGCTCTCCACATCGGCGAGGACTCCGTCCATATCGAACACTACCAGCCTGGACACGGCGCGAAGATAGCGGAAAGGCGTATTAAAAGGCTGGTTTGATGGCGGTTTTGCACATAGATCCTGAACTAAGACGGGTGCCAAAAAGACGAAGACTAGGCACCCGCAGAGGCTGTGACCTTACGAAGGAATCTGACGATGTCATTCATCACCTCTCGGATCTGGTCTAGTGTCATAGAATCCACAACACTGAACCCGACTGACACCTTCTCGGAGATGTCTGCTCTATCATATGAGACGCAACAATGCCCTCGAGCGGCTCTCACGGTATCTTCACGTGTTTTAGTCTCTCGCTGGCTTGTTCCCCGCCCACTCCCCAATTTTCCATTGGAATCTCATGGACCACGACTTCAACCGCTTCCGCAGGAATGTCCATTTCAGTGAAGACTCTAGTTATGCCTGCTATCACCTTCTTCTTGGCCTCGTTTGAAAACCCCTTCCACACATTTACGTGGATAATTGGCATGATTTAGACTCCGTTTCTAACCACATAAAAGCTTTGCGTATACAAAGGGTTGTCGCGGTTCTGTTGCGTCTGCGGGATTCACAGACTTTGGCAGAGGACGAATCAATGTGCGAGGTGCTTCAATGAAGAATTTAAGTGCAAAGCCCATGATGGCCCTGACCTAATGATCACCCTGATAGGCGTCGGGCACGTGTTCGCGATCTCCGAGAGCGTCAAGAAACTGATACTCGCTCGGCGCCCCGACATCGTCTGCCTCGAGCTCGACGCTGCTCGATTCAATGCCCTGATGCAGAAGCGGGCGGGCGTGAAGGACAGCAGGGCCGTGCCCCTGCAGTACCGCCTGCTCGCGTATCTCCAGAAGCGGATGGCCGAGAAGTTCGGGACCGAGGTTGGCGACGAGATGCTCGCCGGCGCGACCGCGGCGGAGGAGCTCGGGGCCAGGCTAGCTCTCGTCGACATGGACGCATCGAAGGTGTTCTCTCAACTCTGGAAGCGGATGTCTTTCAGGGAGAGGCTCACCCTGTTCACGGGTGCGTTCGCAGGATTGTTCGTTTCGAAGAAACGAGTCGAAGAGGAAATAGAGAAGTTCGAGGCCCAGGATGACCAGTACATGCAGCTACTCTCGGAAGGATTCCCGGCTCTCAAGGAAGTGTTGATTGACGATCGGAACAAGTTCATGGCCGACAGGATTCTGGCCCTGACATGTGAATACAAGACAATCGTGGCAGTGATCGGCGACGGACACATCCCAGGCTTGATTCAGTTGCTCGGACAGGTAGAATTGGAGGTCATCCGATTGAAGGATGTCCGCAATCCCCAGCCCCCTAAAGAGGGTACTGGCGAGTTCACCTCCTCGTACTGGTACCACACTCAATAGCGTTTCATGGAAGCCCTAGAAAGGATTTAGTCAGGGAACGCGTTCCTGACACGAAGCGGGTGCGGGTTTGAAAGTCGAACTCCTGAACTACACGAAAGATCCCGACCAGATATGCGCGGCGGCCGCGCAGTCATGTTACTCGGAGAAGGGGGCATCGGAGCTCTTCCGGACGACGACCGACGAGAAAGCGAAGAAGATGATC
>JBGOXV010000075.1:0-7931 GCA_041479325.1 Thermoplasmata archaeon | reverse complement strand
CGATGTCGAGGTCACAGTGACTGAGTATCCAGTCACAGTGGCTGTGAATGACGCCACAGGCGCGTTGTCCTGCAGTGTGACAGTCTTGGTCGCGGAGTTCGTCTGTCCGACCGTGTCGGTGACCGTCAGTATTATGGTCTGGGTCAACGGCGGTACTGCGGTGTAGGTGTGCGTCGCTGATGCACCTGTTCCTGCAGCTGATCCGTCACCCCAGTTCCATGAATAGCTTGCGATCCCGTGGTCGTCGGTCGACGTCGAGGTCACAGTGACAGAGTATCCGCTCGGGGTCGCTGTGAACGATGCTACCGGCGGGTTGTCCTGCAGAGTGACAGTCTTGCTCGCCAAGCCCGTCTGCCCGATCGTGTCCGTCACGGTCAGAGTGATGGTCTTGGTCAACGGAGGTACCGCAGTATAGGTGTGCGAGGCGGTCACGCCGGTTCCGGTCGTCGAGTCGCCCCAGTTCCAGGCGTAGCTGGCAATTCCAACGGCGCTGGTCGACGCGGAGGCATCCACACTGACTGTGTAGCCGCTAACAGTCGCTGTGAACGATGCTACTGGTGGATTGCCTCCCATGGTGACTGGATGGCTCACCGAGTTCGTCTGCCCGATCGTGTCTGTCACGGTCAGAGCAATGGTGTATGTGCCAGTTGCTGCGTAGGTGTGCGAGGCAGTCACGCCAGTTCCGGTCGTCGAGTCGCCAAAGTTCCAGGCGTAGCTGGCGATCCCGTGGTCATCGGTCGATGCAGAAGCATCCACACTGACTATGAGCAGGTTCGTGGTGGGCGTGAACGCTGCTACCGGTGGGTTGTCGACCAGGGTGACTGTCTTGCTGGCCGAGTTCGTCTGGCCAACTGTGTCTGTCACGGTCAGCACGATGGTCTTGGTCAACGCTGCAACGGACGTAATTCCAGTGTAGGTGTGCGTCGCTGTTGTACCCGTTCCCGCAGCTGATCCATCGCCCCAGTTCCATGAGTAGCTGGCGATCCCGTGGTCATCGGTCGAAGTCGAGGTCACAGTGACCGAATATCCACTCACAGCCGTTGTGAACGATGCCACAGGTGGGTTGTCCACGAATGAGACGGACTTCGTCAATATTCCCGTTTGGCCGATTGTGTCCGTCACGGTCAGGGTGACTGAGTAGGTGCCCGGCACAGCGTATGTGTGCGTTGCGAGCTTGCCTGTCCCAGTCGTGAGGTCGCCAAAGTCCCAGGCATAGCTGACAATGCCGACATCATCCGAAGACCCGGATGCGTCGACACTCACCGTGAGGCCGGTTGTCGTGTATGTGAACGACGCAACTGGTGGCTTGTCTGCGACTGCAACGGCCTTGGTCGACACACCTGTCTGGCCGATTGTGTCCGTCACGGTCAGCGTGATGCTGTACGTGCCGGACGCCGCGTAGGTGTGCGTTGCGAGCTTGCCTGTCCCAGTCGTCAGGTCGCCAAAGTTCCAGGCGTAGCTGACAATGCCAACGTCATCGGTCGATCCGGACGCGTCGACATTCACTGTGAGGACAGCCGTGGTGTAAGTGAACGATGCTACCGGCGGGTTGTCCACGAAGGAAACAGACTTCGTCAACATTCCTGTTTGGCCGATCGTGTCCGTCATTGTCAGCGTGACTGAGTAGGTGCCCCGCGCCGCATATGTGTGCGTTGCGAGCTTGCCTGTCCCAGTCGTCAGGTCGCCAAAGTCCCAGGCGTAGCTGGCGATGCCAACGTCATCAGTCGAAGCTGACGCGTCGACATTCACTGTGAGGACGGCCGTGGTGTAAGTGAACGATGCTACCGGTGGGTTGTCCACAACACTAACATCCTTGGTTAGCATGCCCGTTTGGCCGATTGTGTCCGTCACGGTCAGCGTGATGCTGTATGTACCGGATGCCGCGTATGTGTGCGTTGCGAGCTTGCCCGTCCCAGTCGTCAGGTCACCAAAGTCCCAGGCGTAGCTGACGATACCGACGTCATCAGTCGATGCTGATGCGTCGACATTCACTGTGAGGCCGGTCGTTGCGAATGCGAACGATGCCACAGGCGAGGTGTCCGCGACGGTTATGGGAACGTCCTGGTTCGTTGAGCCCGTCATGCCGCTATTGGCCAGCACTGTCAGTGTGATCGTGTATATCCCAGACGCCGAGTAAGTGTGCGAGGCGGTTTCGCCAACTGAAGATGCCGATCCGTCGCCCCACTCCCAGCCCCATGCCGTCAATGGTATGCCGTTGGGGTCGTAGGAGCTCGAGCCGTCGACATTGACAGTCGGGCCGTTGACTGCGTACGTGAACATCGCCACTGGTGGATTCCCTGTGGTGAACATGTCCTCCACTGTACACGACGTTCCCTTCGGTCCGCTCGGAGTCACCGCTATTTGGTATTTATGGTTCTTTGCCATAATGACGCTATCTGTGTCGAGCGTGTTGCTGGGGTAAGCGCCGAACCTGAACCTCTGTTGGAGGATCCAGGATTCCGCACCAGTCGTGATGTCGGTTACGTTAACAACGATCCACTTTAGTCCCGAGTTCACAATATGTCCAGTCCAGATGCCGGTTTCTGCCGGCGTATAGATCCATCGCACAGTGCTCTGTGGGACCCCTTGTGCACCCCTGACGATGTGGTGCGTGTCGGCTGTAACCGCCGGGGCGCCAGCCACGAGCACCATGACCGCGCACATCAAGATAGCTGCTGCTGCAATTTTCTTTATCAAGTTCTATTCCTCCCTTTCAATTGTCCGGTCAGAAACGCGAATGCCAAAGGCTGGTCAAGAATAGTCTCCCCTCGATGCCCCGACTTCGCACTTCCATCGGACGTGCTTTACTCCCCGGGCCCTAATTGCAAACATCGTACTAATAGGTTTCGAGATACTGACTCTGCTCACAACGTCGCATTTTGTACAGTCATTTTGCCTTCAATTTCATGACGAAAGTTCATTCTCGGACAACATCAAAATGCGAAACCGCAATCTGAGGTCATGAAGCAAGTCTCGAGTGCAGATCGCGGTCCTGTCACAATCGGCTACGATGTGAGGGTCGGATACCTTGTATGCCCCTTTTTCCACGTTGATTCTGCCACAAATCATGTCGCAAACCACCTAGGTTCTAGGCATGTCCGAGTCGTGGGGCGCCCCCGATTGCGTACGACCACGAAGCTATGATCGATAAAGGAATTCGGAAAGAGGTTTGTGAAAAGGGTTTGAGCGGCGGAGGTCTGCGCTACTCTCCTCCACCTCGCCTATCCGGATAGTGTCACGTCTATACCCAGATACGGCAAGCCACCGATGACTCCCGTGCCCGATCCAGTTTGTCCGGCTGGGCCAATCGCATTCACGATTATGGTGTCGCCCACAACGGGATACAAGGGGCTGATGTCGCCGTTGTATCCGGTAGCATCAGAAACGATGCCGATGAGGGTGGTGCCGGTCCTTACGTCGGTGATAGTCACCGTGCAGCCGACTAGTGGAGTGACACCGTCGCTAGCCCACGTCATCCCGTATAGGATGAAGGGGGGCGGTGGAATGCCGCTGTTGACGACTGCTGCTGTCTTGCTCAGCGTGGTCTTCTGGCCAAGGGTGTCGGTCACGGTCAGCGTGATCGTGTACGTGCCCGACGACAGGTAGGTGTGCGAGGCGGTCACGGCACTGGGTCCGGTTATCGAGTCGCCCCAGTTCCAGGAGTAGCTGGCAATCCCAGCGCTGCTGGTAGACGCCGAACCATCGACACTCGCTG
The DNA here is from genome assembly GCA_041479325.1 of Thermoplasmata archaeon. Taxonomy (GTDB): domain Archaea; phylum Thermoplasmatota; class Thermoplasmata; order UBA10834; family UBA10834; genus COMBO-56-21. Next base: position 4,216 of record JBGOXV010000075.1, on the reverse strand, counting down.
TGGCACCGCTCACAGTCACTGTGAACGACGCTACAGGTGGCGGTATTCCTGTGCTTGGGTTGACTGCATGACTTACCACGTTCGTCTGTCCGACTGCGTCCGTGACGGTCAGTGTGATGGTGTAGGTACCCGAGGCTGCATAGGTGTGCGTGGCTGTCACGCCAGTTCCAGTCATCAAGTCGCCCCAGTTCCACGCGTAGCTGACGATCCCGTGGTCGTCGGTCGATGCGGAAGCATCTACACTCACGATGAGCCCGTTCGTGGTGGGCGTGAACGCCGCTACCGGTGGGTTGTCGATCAGGGTGACAGTCTTGCTCGCCGAGTTCGTCTGTCCGATTGTGTCCGTCACGGTCAGCGTGATGGTCTTGGTCAACGGAGGCACTGCGGTGTAGGTGTGCGTAGCTGTTGCACCCGTTCCTGCGGCCGATCCGTCGCCCCAGTTCCATGAGTAGCTGGCAATCCCGTGGTCGTCGGTTGATGTCGAGGTCACCGTAACTGAGTATCCGCTCACAGCTGCTGTGAACGACGCCACTGGTGGGTTGTCCACCACAACGGAAACGTCATGATTCGTTGACCCCGTCATGCCGGTGCTTGAAAGTACGGTCAGCATGATCGTGTATGTCCCCGTTGCTGTGTACGTGTGTGATGCGGTTACGCCTGTTCCGACTGATCCGTCGCCAAAGTCCCAGCCCCATCCCGTTATTGTCGCGCCGAGGTTAGGGTCGTACGAGGCCGAGCCGTCGACGCTGACGGTCGCGCCTGAGACTGTCGGTGTGAACATCGCCACTGGTGGCGCTGTGATTGTGAGGACGTCATCAACTATACATGACGTGCCCCGCGGGCCGTTCGGAGTCGCAGTTATGTTGTATATGTGGTTCTTCGCCACGAGTACGCCACTGGTGTCTAGCGTATCGCTGGGGTAAGCTGCGAATCTGATCCTCTGGTGGAGGATCGAGCTTGCCGCGCCAGTCGTGATGTCGTCGACATCGACTACGAGCGACCTTAGTCCCGAGTTCACAATATGTCCTGTCCATACGCCGGTGTCTGACGGCGTGTACACCCAAGACACGGCGCTCGCCCGAGGCCCCTGGGCACCCTTCACGATATGATGCGTGTCGGCTGTCACCAATGGGGCGCCAGCCACGAGAACCATGACTGCGCACATCAAAATAGCTGCTGCTGCAATTCTCTTTATCAAGTTCAGTTCCTCCCTCTCAATTGTCCGGTCCTAGGCACGAAGGTCAAAAGGCTGGTTGAAAAAAGACTCCCCACGATCCCCCGACTTCGCACATCAGCCGGATTTGCTTTACTCCCCAGGCCCTCAACGATGGCGTTGTACTAATAGGTTTCGAGATACTGACTCAGCCGACAATGTCGCCTTTTGTGCAGCCGTTTTGATGACAACTCTGCGACCGACGTATGTTTCAGGACGACGCTCAGAAAGCTGAGCCCCGCAACCGGGGCACAAGGCCGATTCATTCGGGCCTTTGGTCGAGATGGGTCAAGGGGAGGGAATGCGATTTAGGCTGGGAACATGCAAACAAGTCGCGGATTCGATGGCTGGAGCGCTATTGACTCAAGTCATCAGTCTCGTGTTGATCCATCGTGCCCTTCTCGTTCGACTGGAGAGGGTTCCGGGGACGCTCTTGAGGGATAGACAACATCCGAAGATCTTGACCCCGTGAGAATGGGCGGCTTCTTGCGGGACACGATAGGGGCAGACCGATCATCTTGCCAAGTCCCAGAAGGTTGGGCTTCTTCGCTCAGCAGTCCCAGTCCAGATTGATTGGCCGTTTCTTAACGAACGGATGCCTATATACGCCCGTACCTTTCAATCGAAAAGGATATGAGCCCGATGGGCCTAGTCGAGACTTCATGAGCCTGAATCTGGACGACGTCGACAGGAAGATACTGAGGGAATTGCAGATGGATGGCCGAGCATCGTTCAGGGACATCTCGGCGAGGATCAACGTGAGCACCCCCACTGTGAGCTCCCGCGTGCAGGCCATGGTGGACCTCGGCCTCATCAAGGGCTACTCGACGATGCTCGATGCGGACATGCTGGGACAGGTCTCCGTCGCCCTGCTCTTGGAGGCCAAACCAGCGGACCTGGAGAAGGTCATCGAGAAGATAAAAGATGACGAGCTCGTGAGGCAGATCTACATGCTGTCCGACTCGAGGATACTGTGCATCCTTTCATTCTATAACCAGATCAAGTACCAGAGGTTCCTCGAATCCATGGCCCAGATACCCGAGATCCATAAGATGGACAACTCCATGGTCATGAAGGTCCCGAAAGAACTCCCCCGCGCAGCACTCACCGACGAAGCTGGTCTGTTGATAAGGTGCTATTACTGTGGTCATATGATGACCGATGAGGGGATCAAGATCAAGCTCGACGGAAGATATCACTATCTCTGTTGCACCGTCTGTGAGAAGCTTTACAGGGAGAAGTACGACAGGCTGAAGAAGTCAGCTGGGTCTAGACCTGCAGCTCACGAGCATCCGGCCCACCAGGTTGCGCACGAACAATAGAAGGATTCACAGCCTCAGGCGTACTTCTCGGGGCGCTTCTCGAAGGCCTTCTTGCATCCAGGGGCGCAGAAGAAGTACTCCTTGCCCTTGTAGCTCGTCTTCCATTTCGCGGTCTTCGGGTCTACGTCCATCTTGCATATCGGGTCGATTGCCATTCACTTCACCAGAGTGGAGCCGGAGCCAGATTCTTCTCGTTCGCGGGACATTGAGAAGATGCCGCGCTCCGCTTCTATTCGGCTGTACGCCCGCGCCGGAGATATTTCTTTTGCTTTACACCCTCCGATCTCCGAGCGAAGGGGATTTGAGAAGTCAAATGGGAACCTATATATCCGGATTCGGACTTGCGAAGTCCACGACCAGGTGAGTTCAAATGCCGATTTTCGCGAAGTCCTCTGAGAGCTCAGTCACGCGTGCGATAATATCGCAGTTCGCAAAGGACATGGACGGATTTGCGGACACAGATGTGATCATAATTGGTGGCGGACCGAGCGGTCTGATGGCGGCTCGAGACCTCGCCCTGAAGAAGGTGCGAGTGCTGGTCGTCGAGAGGAACAACTACCTCGGCGGAGGTTTCTGGATAGGCGGGTTCCTAATGAACACCATAACGGTCAGGGCACCCGCGCAGAAGGTGCTTGACGAGCTTGGCGTGAAATACAAGATGTACGAGAAAGGCCTCTACATGACGCCGGGGCCCCTTGCTTGTTCCAAGTTGATCTCCGCCGCTTGCGAGGCCGGTGTGAGCATCCTCAACATGGCCTCTTTCGACGACGTGGTCCTTAGAGAGAAGAATAGGGTCGCTGGAGCCGTCGTTAACTGGACGCCGGTCGGAGCGTTGCCGAGGAATATCACATGCGTCGATCCCGTGGCCCTAGAATCGAAGCTTATTATTGACGCTACTGGACACGATGCGATGGTCGTGAGGAAGTTGGAGGAGCGCGGATTGATCAAGGTCCCGGGCTTCGGTGCCATGTGGATCGAGAAGAGCGAGGACGCCGTTGTGGAGCACAGCGGGTTCTGCCATCCGGGACTCATTGTGACAGGGATGGCTGTGTCGACAACGTTCGGTCTGCCGAGGATGGGCCCCACGTTCGGATCGATGCTTCTATCAGGCAGGCGAGGAGCGGATGTCGCCTACAAGTACCTCAAAGGCAAGAAGTAGGGAATTGTCGGCCGTGGAAGTGTTCTTGCCGGAGAACCAGGAAATCAAGAACCTCAGGTCCATCAAGCCCTTTGTGGGCTCCCTTTTCCCGACGGTCAAGGTCGAACTCCGCCCGAGCATCGGCGAGCTGATCGAGGTCGAGAAGATAGAAGCCGTTGCCTCGTCGCTTGCTTCGGCCCGAGTTAAGGACCCGACGAAGCCCAAGCAGGACTTCGAGCCGATGTACGGTGAGCTGGACTACGAGCGTCGGGTCCTCGAAGGCGAGGCCCGGGCCGGGGGCATTCTATACGACGGCCGCTTCCTGGAGGACATCTTCTCGAAGATACTCAAGCCCAAGGTGAATCGTGCGTCGATCGTGCTCACCGACAGGCTCGTATCGACCTTCTCGAGGGACGACCTGCGGCATCATCTGCGAACCGTAGTCTGTGGGTTTCCGAGCATCGTCTCTCTCCCGGGGATCGTGGAGGCGCCTGCAAAACCAAGGGAGTACTACATCATGAAGCAGAGGATGGAGCTCCAGGG
>JBGOXV010000074.1:0-7955 GCA_041479325.1 Thermoplasmata archaeon | reverse complement strand
GCGTTGATTGTCTGCTGAAGGTCCTTGATCTGGAGTTCTCCGTAGCCCATGGCCGGGAGTACGTTCTCGAGATGGTTGTACTTCTCGAATGTCTCCTTGATGGAGTTGACCGCGTATGGCCGCGGGTCGATGATCTTCTTCGCGCCTGCCTTCTTGGCGGCGATCAGCCCCGCGCCGAACTTCATCCCACCGTGCGTGACGGTCGGGCCGTCCTCGATCACCAGCACGGTCTTGCCCTTGATAGCCTTCGGGTCGTCCACCGTCACTGGTGACGCGGCAGTGATGATCTTCGCCTTCGGGTTCAGCTCCTTGACTATTTCCTTCACCAATTCCACGTTCTTGGGGTCCGCAGTATCAACCTTGTTGATGATCACCACGTCGGCCATCCTCACGTTCGTCTCGCCCGGGTAGTACAATCTTGCGTGGTCCGCCCTGTGGGGGTCCGCCACGACCACGTGTAGGTCGGGGAAGTAGAACGGTGTGTCGTTGTTGCCTCCGTCCCAGAGGATGACGTCCGCTTCCTTCTCCGCCTGGCGGAGGATCCTCTCGTAGTCCACGCCGGCGTACACGATTATGCCCTTGTCTATGTGGGGCTCGTACTCCTCCCTCTCTTCTATCGTGCATTCGTTCTTGTCGAGGTCAGCGTATGTGGCGTATCTCTGCACGGCCTGCTTCTCGAGGTCGCCGTACGGCATCGGATGCCTGATCGCGACCACTCGCCTGCCCTTCGCCCTGAGTATGCCCGCGATCGCCCTCGTTGTCTGGCTCTTCCCGGAGCCAGTCCTGACGGCGCACACGGCGATCACCGGCACCTTCGACTTGATGGCCGACTGGTTCATGCCCATCAGCCTGAAGTCGGCCCCGGCAGCGTTCGCGATGGCGCACTTGTGCATCACGTCGACATCGTACAGGTCCGAATAAGCGAGCACGACCTGCTCCGCCTTGTGCTTCCTTATCAGGTCAGTCAGGTCCTTCTCGGGGTAGATGTCTATGCCCCTCGGATAGAGCTTCCCCGCAAGGCTCGCCGGGTACTTCCTTCCTTCAATGTTGGGTATCTGTGTGGCGGTGAACGCAACTACCTCGTAGTTGGCGTTGTCCCGGAAGTAGACATTGAAATTATGAAAGTCTCTTCCCGCCGCCCCCATGATGATGACTTTCGCTCGCATGCCCTCTCACCTTGCCCGCGGGTAGAGGCTCCAATCATATATTTCTTGTTGAGCGACGAGAGGGGTCAGAAGGCGGGGAAAAGGTATTCGTAAGGGGATTCCCATCCGCTTCCGATGCCTTACAGGAGACCCTCGGACACCGAGATCGTGGATGCTATCAAGGAGGCGCTCCGGAGGCAGGGGATCGTCAATTCCCAGCGGAAGATGAGAGAGCTCGTGCTCAAGGAGCTGCACAGGCACGACCCGGACTACTCCGTTGGTGAGGTCCGAGTCAGGAAGCTGGCCATCAGGAACGGCCTCGCAACTGTCGTCACTAGGGGGCGGAGCTCGACCGAACGTACGGTTGCCAATTCCTGTCCCGTCTGTACCGGGAAGATGAGAAGGACCAAGAACCTCACGCTCTACGGAGGCACGGTCAACATGGGTTACAAGTGCCTCACATGCGGGTACTGGACCGGCCTGAAGAGAAGGGTTCCAACACTGTATGTATTCGAGCCCAGATGACCTGCTATCCCGGGACTGACCCGAGTCGCCGACCATCCGTGAACGCCTCAACAGATTTATCTCCTGGACGCCCTTTCGACCAATCGAGGGGAAAGGTATGAAGCTCTGGGATTTCGGCCGGATGGAAGACGGGAAGATCAAGATCAGCCAGAAGGTCGGAGAACCTTTGGGATTGGTCGACGGGAGCGAGATCTTCAGCTCGATGTTCAAGTACGAAGTCGATGGCAAGGGGAGCTTCGAGATAGTATTGTCCCCGTTCGGACCCGAGAACTACAGGGAGATAGCCTACATCACGTTCCAGGTGCGGGACGAGCCAGGCGCACTGGCCCAGGCAGCCCAGTTCATGAAGTCGAGGAACATCGACATCCTGAACTCGGAGACCGTCAGCTCGGTCCCGGCCGTCATGATGGTCTGGGAGATGTTGGCCGACCTTTCGTTTTTCGGGGACTCACTGACATTGAAGAAGGAATTCGACGATGCGAAGGCGGCGGGCGATCCCTCCTTGACTATGGTTGACTGCATCGCGGTCGAGGCATCGGATCTCGCAACGAGGTACACTCGGGGTGCTGCCGTCGAGAGCGCAAAGATCAAGACGAAGGCCCTCAGAAAGACCGAGAAGAAGGCGAGCTTGATCAAGAACGGAGTGTTCGAGCTGCCCCAGGCGTACCTGAGCTTCCTGGGCAAGAGATCATCTCCGATCATGCTCATAGGCGAGCCCGACAGCTGGATCCTTTCGATCGCATTCCTCAACGATGACGCCAAGCTCAACAGGCTGAGCATCGACCTCCCGGACAGGCCGGGCGCGATTCACGAGATAATGAAGGCCCTTGGCGACGAGTCGATCAACGTGCTGGCAGGGTACACGAACGTCCTCGTGTACTATGAGCGGATGACCTGCGAGCTCGTAATCGACGTGAGAGCGGCATCGGCCAAGATCAAGGGGGACCTCAGGGACGCCCTGAAGAGCAAGATCGCCGGCCTCGGACCCCAGTTCGCGCTCGTGGAGATGTCTCCGATCAAGCTTTGAGCCGGTCGGCATCCGTCTTGAGGTCTGCCTCTGTTCGCATTTCACAGAAGTATCGGCCGTTTCGTTCCTGGATGGCCACCTTGTCCTCCACGCTCAGGATCCCGGAGGCCCAACAGACCACCTTGGGTCCCTTGTGCAGTCCGACCAGGGCGAGGTTGTACGGGTCTACAGACCCTTCCGGAATTGTGTGAAGTTCAGTGAAGGAGAGGACCTTCCCCTCGTCCGGCCACTCCGACGGCTTCATGAGCTTCCCGCACCTGGGGCATCGAGGGCGCTGAGACACTGTGGCGAAGCCGCACCTGCATTTCTGGCCCTTCATGTGTTCCTCATCTAAGTGCCCACCAATCGTGTGAGATATAACCTTTGTGTGGACCACTGTCCATCGTATCGTGGGAGGAGACAAGGTTATAAACTCCAGTAGTCCATTCTCATCTTTGAGTTTGAACAAAACACCTGTTCGCGAATCGCGGGGAAATTCCCCTGGCACCGCTCCCTGAGAGTGCATCCCGCGACGCTCATGACTCGGAGGCATCAGGCTTGGATCCCATCGAAGCATCCAGACTCATAATGGACACTTATGCGGCGAAGATATTGGTCGCCTGCTCCCGTCAGCCCAAGCACGCCCTCGAGCTCAGCGCGAAGCTGAACATCCCGATCGCCGCGTGCTACAGGCGCATCCACGTCCTCGAGAAGGCTGGCCTACTAATGCCGGTCGAACGAGCACTCACGCAGCAGGGCAAGAGGATTGTACTCTACCTTTCACAGCTCAAGAATGCGTACATATTCTTCGAGGGCGGGAAGTTGAGGGTGAGGTTCCAGATGATCACAGGACAGGTTCAGGATTTCGGGGGCGAGTGGAAGGAGATCAAGCTAATCGAGGATCAAGAGGAGGAAGCCCTGGCCGGAGGTCTTCTCAGGCCAAGAGATCGGTAGAACGAGATGCAGGAGATGATGTAAAATGGCAGAGAAATCGGATTCAGGGACCGCGACTTTCCCGAAGGAAATCATCAGGTTCTTGTCGAGCCCCGGAGGACACTCCCTCATTGTGAGAGGCACGGCTGGTACTGGCAAGACGACGCTCGCTCTACAGATGATCGAGGAGCTCGCGGCAGTGCAGCAGAGCTACTACATGTCGACAAGGGTATCGGACCAGTCACTTTTCAACCAGTTCACATGGCTGCTGGACAAGGTGAAAGAAGGCGAGATACTCAAGGCCAGGAAGAAGCTCAAGAAGAGGACCGACTCCGAGCAGCAGGTCGAGAGGATACTAGTGGGTCTTGCCTCCATCAAGGGGGAGCTGAAGAACGAGAAGGTCAAGTCCCCCAGGAAGGAGCTGATGAGGCTCCAGGGAATCATAGAGAGCGGGGGCGAGGAGCAGGTCGCCGAGCCTACCGGTGAGAGCGAGCTCGTTGTCACCGTGGGTGCTATGATGCCTGAGATCGAGATGGCCTATGACGTCGTCGATAAGGCTCTCCCGGAGCGGACCCTGGTCGTGATCGACAGCATCGACGCGCTCGCGGAGAAGTACGGTGTGCCCCCTGCCAGGCTGATCAATGCGATGCAGAGGGACCTCGTGGAAGGGTGCGGCACCAACATCGTCTATGTGCTCGAGACGCCGGATCCCCTGTTGGACTACCTCGGGGACGGCGTTGTGTATCTGTCGGTCAGCAACATCACGGGCAGGAGGATCAGGGAGATGGACATCCTGAAACTCAGGGGCTGCGAGATAAGACAACCGAAGTACGTCTACACTCTCCTTGGCGGGAGGGTCAGGACCTTCGAATACTCGAGATACACGAAGCCTGAGAAGCCGAAACCATTCCAGGCGATCAAGGACCCCGACGGACGGCATGTGTCGACCGGCATACCCGACCTCGATGAGATGATCGATGGCGGGCTGAGGAAGGGCACGATAACGCTCATTGAGCTCATGCCTGGAGTGCCCGTCGGTGCTTCAGCGCCGATCGAGAATGCCATCATATGCAACTTCGTCCGGCAGGACAGGGGAGTCGCGTGGATACCGACGAAGAAGACCGGGGCGGAGCCTGCCAGGGAGGAGCTGCTCGGGTTCCTGACGGAAGAGGGTTTTGACACGAACGTGAAGATCCTGGAACCGCATGCCCCGGCTGGCGCACCAAAGCCGTATTCGATGACCCTGGAGGGCGAGGATGTCAGGGTCGACATCAAGTGGCAGGACCTGCAGTACGCACTGAGGAAGACCGGAGCGCCCAACCTGGCGATCATCGGCTTCGACTCTCTCGAGTCGGTCTACGGGGCCAGCGTGCTCGACGGCATGATGGAGTTCCTGACTTCCCTCCTGAACAACGATGGGGTGTTCGTCGCCACGACCACTCCGTCCGTGAAATCCACGAGCAGACTCTCGGACCTCGCACACACACACCTGAGGATCGACAAGTTGTCCGGCGTCACCATGATCAGAGGGGAGGAGCCGTACACGGCTCCGCACTCGATGACCGACCCCGCGGCTGGAGATTTCAGGCCGAAGTTGGTGCCTATTCTTTGAGAGCGAAGAACAAGCGGCATGGGTAGGTGGACGATGTTCCCCGAGAACCACGCTGTTTTGGTCGTCGGCGAGGCCAGCACCGGACTGTTCGAGTTCTGCTGCTATCTCGGAAGCACCTATCTCAGGAACGGCGAGAAGGTCGTGTTCGTGGAGAACAACACCTCGCCAGGTCAGGTCCGAAGGCAGATGGGCAGATTCGGGATCGATTCCTCGGACCAGGAGGGTCAAGGAGCCCTGGTGCTCGTAGATGCATTCACGCGCGAGTCGCTCCCGCCGGACGGGACCGCGATAGCCGTGGAGGACCCCTCGACCCTTTCACCCATAATCGATGCCATCACGAGCGGCATCGAGAGAATCGGCGGCAAGCCAGTACGCGTCATCCTCGACTCGCTCACTCCTCTCTACGTGAACCACGATGCCGCAGACGTGCGGCGGTTCTTCAAGGACCTCTCCTCGATGTGCAAAGAAAACGGAACCATGACCTGCGTCGTCAACAAGGGCATGCTCGACGAGAACGATATCGCGCAGATCTCCGATCTCGTGGACGGGATCCTCGAGATGCGGATGGATAGTGAATACCGAAGGTTTGTCAGGATCAAGCAGCTTAAAGGGACGATTGTGAGCCCCAAGTGGGTCCCCTTCGAGTTCGAGAAGGACGAGGATGACGAAGTCCAGATCCTGGGCTGGGGACCACAGGAAGAGGAAGACTGACCTACGCTCTCAGTGCTTGAACAGCCTGAGACCGCTGAAGACCATGGATATACCCTTCTCATCGGCCGCGTCGATCGCTTCCTTGTCGTTCACGGACCCGCCCGGCTGAATGATGGCCGAGACCCCGACCGCTGCGGCGGCATCAACACCGTCCCTGAACGGGAAGAACGCATCGGAAACGAGGACGCTTCCCTTCGCATCGGCCCCTGCCTTCATGCCCGCGATCTTCGCCGAGTCGACCCTGCTCATCTGGCCGGCGCCTATTCCGACGGTCCTCTGGTCCTTGACCAGCAGGATCGTGTTGGACTTGATATGCCTGGCGATCTTCACCCCGAATACCATCGCGTCTATCTCGGCGTCCGTTGGCGCCTTCTTGGTAACCACCTTCAGCTTGGATCTGTCAAGCTCGACATACGCGTCGGTCTGGACCAGCAGGCCGCCCTTGACCTTCGTCATGAAGAGCCTGCCGTCTTCTCTCTTGATGGGTACGTTCGTCCTAAGTAGCCTGATGTTCTTCTTCGCCTCGAGGTGCGCCTCCGCGTCTGGCTCGTAGGTTGGGGCTATGACTGCCTCGACGAAGTGACTGCCTATCTCCTGCGCCGTCTCCATGTCGACAGGCCTGTTCAGGCCGACGACGCATCCGAACGCGCTGAGCGAGTCCGCGTTGTAGGCCACCCTGAACGCCTCTGCGATCGTGGCCGCACAGGCCACGCCAGATGGGTTGGTGTGCTTGATCACCGCTGCGGTCGGTTTGTCGAAGTCGGACACGATCGCGAGTGCGGCGTCGAGATCTATCACGTTACAGAACGAGATCTCCTTCCCGTGCAGCTTGTCGGCCGCGGCCACGCTCAAGGGAGTCTGCTCGAACAGGTCCTTGTAGAAGGCGGCCTTCTGGTGGGGGTTCTCTCCGTATCTGAGATCTCCGAGCTTCTCAAAAGACAGGGTGATGTTCTTCGGGAATAGCTCTCCTCCGAGCCTCCCGCCGAGGAACTGCGCGATGGCCGAGTCATACCTAGCGGTCGCCCTGAAGGCCTCGAGTGCAAGCTTCCGCCTGGTCTCATCGGACAGCTCACATTCGTTCTCCTTCAGCTCATCCAGCACCGGCTTGTACTGGGCCGGGTTCGTTAGCACAGCGACTGAAAAGTGATTCTTCGCTGCGGACCTTATCATGGAAGGTCCGCCGATGTCTATGTTCTCGATCGCGTCCTCCAACTTGACGTTCGGCTTCGCGACCGTCGATTCGAACGGGTACAGGTTCACGACGACCATGTCGATGGGCTCTATCCCATGCTTTCTGATCGCATCCATGTGCTCCTGCTTCTCCCTCATCGCGAGGATGCCTCCATGGATAGCAGGATGCAGGGTCTTCACTCTGCCATCTAGCATCTCGGGGAAGTTCGTGACCTCGGAGACACCGACCACGGGTATTCCCGCCTTCTCGAGCGCAGCCATGGTCCCGCCCGTCGAGAGGATGTCGATCTCACATTCCTTCAATCCCTTTGCAAATTCGATCAAGCCTGTCTTGTCAGACACGCTCAACAAAGCTCTCTTCACCTTGCTCATCCTAGGTACTCTCCGCTTGCCGCTGGGCATCCCACCCCTTGCTTAGCAAAGGTGTTGCCACAGCATTATCCACTCACTGTTTATAACGGTTTCGCGCCGCGGCCAGGCCTGATGGCATTCTGGGCTCACACCGTCGACCGAATCACTGGAAGGTCGGTCTGGGCAACAGTCCCGCCATCTCGACGATCTTGGGTACCATCTCCTCCCAGGCGACGGCCATGATGTGCACTCCGTGGACGCCCTTGACGGTCTTGAGGTGCTCGATCTGCTCGATGCAGAGCTTGATGCCCTCCTCCTTGGCGTCCTTGGCGTTCTTCATCCGGTCAACGATCTCGTTGGGCACTATCATCCCGGGGACCTTGTTCTTCATGTATCTCGCGGCCCCGGCGGACTTCATCGGTATGACCCCTGCTAGGATGTGGATCTTCTTGTCGAGTCCTCGCGACCTCACCTCGTCCAT
>JBGOXV010000073.1:0-8104 GCA_041479325.1 Thermoplasmata archaeon | reverse complement strand
GTGATAGCGGAGGACCTCTGCGTCGGCTGCGGGATATGCGTTCACAAATGCCCACTCGAAGCTATCAAGATAATTCAGTTGCCCCACGAGCTCGAAGGCGAGCTTGTCCATCAGTTCGGAAAGAACGCCTTCAGGCTGTACCGGCTCCCTGTGCCCAGGAAGGGCCAGGTCATCGGGCTGCTTGGACCGAACGGCATCGGCAAGACGACGGCTATGTCCATCCTATCCGGTCAGATCGTCCCGAACCTTGGTAACTACGATTCCCAGGGAAGCTGGGACAAGGTCATCGAGAAGTACTCTGGGACGGAGATCCACGACTACTTCGTCGACCTCGCCGATGGGAAGCTGAGAACGGCGATGAAGCCGCAGTATGTCGACAAGCTCCCGGCTATCCACAAGGGCCTCGTGAGAGACCTGCTCGAGAAGGTGGACGACAACCACAGGATGGACGAGGTGACGACCCGGCTGGGGATCCATGGAGTGGTATCCAGGGACATCGCGAAGCTGTCGGGGGGCGAGCTCCAGAGAGTCGCCTTGGCCGCGACCCTGCTCAAGGAAGCGGATGTATACTTCTTCGACGAGCCGTCGTCCTATCTGGACATATACCAACGCCTGGAGATCGCGAAGGTCATCCAGGAGCTGAGCGAGCACAAGCAGGTCGTCGTAATCGAACACGACCTCGCAGTCATGGACTTCTTGGCGGACCTCGTGCACATAATGTACGGAGACGAGGGGGCTTATGGAGTCATGGCACAGCCCAGGGCCGTGAGGACTGCGATCAACGTGTACCTTGACGGCTATCTCCGTGAGGAGAATGTCAGGTTCAGGGACACTCACATCAAGTTCGAGAAGAGGCCGCCGAGGAAGGAGTGGGAATCGGAGATACTCATCAGGTTCCCAGGACTGACCAAGCGGTTCAAGACCTTCACTCTCAAGGTAGGCGAAGGCCAGATTAGGAAGGGCGAGGTCGTAGGAGCCGTCGGGCCGAATGCCACTGGCAAGACAACGTTCGTCAAGATGCTCGCGGGCGAGATCGAGCCGACCTCAGGAGAGGTCGGCGGCGAGGCCGTCATCAGCTACAAGCCGCAGTACATCAAGCCCGAGTTCGACGGGACCGTCCGGGAGATGCTCTTGACGAACATCGGGAAGGATTTCGAATCAGGGTTCTTCCAGGCGGAGATCGCTCACCCGCTCAACCTGAAACATCTGCTCGAGAAGGACATCAATACGCTTTCTGGCGGAGAGCTCCAGAGGGTCTCGATTGCGGAGTGCCTGGGGAAGACCGCGGACATATACCTTATCGACGAGCCTTCGGCGTATCTCGATTCCAACCAGAGGATGGTCGCTTCGAAGACCATCAGGCGGGCGATAGAGAAGATCGGCAAGTCGGCGGTGGTCGTGGACCACGATGTCTATATGATCGACCTCATCTCCGATTCGCTCATGGTCTTCAGCGGGGAGCCATCGGTCCGGGGCACCGCCGAGGGACCGATGGGGATGAGGGATGGCATGAACAAGTTCCTCAAGGCAGTCCAGATCACATTCAGGAGGGACCAGGACTCTGGCCGGCCCAGGATCAACAAGAAGGACTCGAGGCTGGACCGGGAGCAGAAGGCGAGAGGCGAGTACTATTACGCGTGAGGTTCGTCGCTCTTCGGGCTCCGCTTTCTGACCGCATAGACGTACCAGACGATGAGCGCCACCGCTCCGACCACGACCAATATGTCCAAGCCCCGGAAGACGGAGCTGATCTCCCTCCAGTTGGGCCCTAGCCACCACCCCACATATGCGAGCATCGCGGTCCAGGGCAGGGATCCGACGAAGCTGTAGAGCACGAAAGGTTTGAACTTCATCTTCGAGATTCCTGCGGGGAGCGATATGACGGTCCGGATGATTGGCAGCAGCCTGGCGATGAACGTGGCCTTGCCCCCGTATCTGTCGAACCATTTCTCCGCTTGAACGAGATGCCTCTCCGAGAGCAGAATATACTTCCCGTATCGGAGTATCAGCGGCCTTCCGGCGTAGTAGCCTACGGCATATGCGGCTATCGAACCCACGGTACACCCGATGGTCCCAGCCAAGATGACTCCTGGAAGGGTCATGACATGCTGCTGCCAGACCAGAAATCCAGCAAAGGGCATCACGATTTCGCTCGGCACAGGCAGAGTCGCGCTCTCCAAAGCCATCAGCAGGATTATGCCCCAATATCCATAATTGGAAATCCAGTCAAGTATTAGTTGGGAGCCCCACTCGATCAGGCCTACCATCGGACCTTCGGTAACATCGGGTCGGGTAAAAACCCTTGCGTGACCCGTTCGGGGGACTGGCTGGGCGCTGATGACCGGAAGCGTATTTGTATCGACAGGCGTTTCGTGTGCCGATGAGGCCAGCCGACATCCTCCAAAGCTACGCCATCGTGATGACGCTCGGCCTTGTCCTGGGTCTCCTCGCTGGAGGATTTCCCGTCCTCACCAAAGAGATCTCGATGGCCTCGCTGGCAATCCTGATGACACTCTCCCTTTCCACCGTCAGGATAGGCGGAGCGCGGGTCAAGGAACATGTCGGCCACTCGGTCTGGTCCCTCCTGCTGAACTACGGTGCGCTCAGTCTCCTGATACTCGCCATGGGGCTTGCGTTCTCCAAGGAGCTGTGGCCCGGATGGGTCCTGATGGCCGCCGCGCCCTCAGCGATCTCCATCGTACCGTTCACCTCGGTCTTCGGAGGCAAAACGACGAAGGCCCTGTTCTCGACGGCCGTGAACTACGTCGCCGCGCTCGCCCTCATGCCCGTGATGACGGTCCTGCTCATAGGTTCCGCTGTCGATGTATCGAGCCTGGTCGAGTCGCTGCTGATACTGATCGTCCTCCCAATGCTCGCATCGAGGGCGGTAGCCAAGATGCAGATGGGCAAGAGGATGAACACGGCACTCATCAACCTGTCCTTCGCAGTGCTCATATTCGCGGTAGCTGGGGCCAACAGGAGCGCATTCCTTGGCGACCCCCTGATAGTGCTGGCCATCTCTGCGGCCGCAATGATGCGCACGTTCGGGATTGGGCTTGGGACCGAGCTCGCGCTCAGAAGGGCGGGCATGCCAAAGTCGGAGAGGATCGCCTATGTCCTGTTCGCCAGCTACAAGAACCTGGGCCTGACGGCGACAATGGCCATCGCTTTGTTCCTGCCGATCGTGGCGGTCCCAGCGACCATATGCATAGTGTTCGAAGTCGTCTGGGTGATATTCCTCACACGATACTACCGAGGCGTTTCCGAATCGCCGATCCGTAACCCGCAAGGAGGGACCCCATGGTCTTGACGAACTGTTGGAAGTCGCCGTCTGGATTGGCGTCGCTCCAATTTCTGTGCAGGATGTAGACTATCCCGATGCAGCTAGAAGTCATCACTACGGCCTCGATCGGAGTGGACCATGACAAGGTCGCTGTTTGGACGTAGTCCATTTCCAAGTGCAATGCCCAGAACAAGAATGGTAAGAAGTATCTCCATCCGACTGACAGAGGGACGACCACGAACGCTCCCACTGGATAGTGCAGCAGCGATCTCCACGGCTGTCCAGAACCATCATCCCATGAGCGACGCAGCAGGGCTCCCCATCCGTTGTGCGAGATATACCTGGGAGCACCAAAGAGATGGTCGGCATCGATCATCACCCCAAACATGAGTGCGATGGCCCATTCGTCCTGGTTCAGATTGAGGATCAGGCAAAGCAGGATCGTGACTGCGAGGTGCGTGGTAGTAAGCATTTGCAGATGGAGTACGCATTTTGGGATATCTCTCAGTTTCGCCGCTGGAATCAGGGGATGACCCGTCAATCGATTGATTATTAACGGACGGGGGTGGAGTGCCCCCGATTATTAAGAATGGCGGCGATTTTATTAAGACCGCCATTGTTCGAAGACAAGGTAACGCATGGCACACGTCCATCTTGAGGACGGCTCCTTCAGCTTGTTCTGGGTCCTGATCTGGTCCGCTGTGGCCGCCGGCCTAGTCTCCATCGCGCTGTACAGGCAGGGCCGTGGCCAGATCCAGACCCGCAAGCTGGCGATAGCGTCGATGTGCGTGGCTGTCGGGTTCGCCGCCTTCCAGATTGAGATCCCAGTCTTCGGCGGAGTCCATCTCAACCTCACACCACTGATGGGGATACTCGTAGGGCCAGCGTTGGGCAGTCTTTGCGTCCTGACCATAAACGTGTTCAGTGCGGCCATAGGCCACGGCGGATGGAGCATGATCGGGGCGAACACGTTGGTGAATATGGTCGAGGTCTTCCTCGGCTTCTACGTGTACCGCTTCCTGAGAAAATACGTCAAGGTTGAGAGATTCAACTCTGGCTTCGGAGCGGCTGCAATCGCGCTCACTGTCAGCGCGCTGGTCGCAGTCGCAATCGTGTCCATTTCAGAGATTCAGGGCTCGACTCAGACAAGGGCACAGACAATGACGAACATGCTGGTTCTCGCCATCGCGAACATCGTCACGGGATTGTTCGAGGGGGTCGTGACGGGCTACATCGTCTCCTTCCTGGGCAAGGTGAGACCCGATCTCATCGGAGAGTCAGCACCGGCGAGGATTGAGGGCGTCGAGATTCCAACGGAGGTCGCCGCTGATGTCTAGGAAGTCGTACTCGAGACATATCCCCGACTTCCGCCTTGTGACGCACTACGCCGAGAACCGGACCAGCTTTATACATCGCATGAACCCCTGGACGAAGGCGGTCCTCCTCGTCTTCGTTATCCTCTTCGTGATCATCATCCAGGACCCGTATCTCCTGGCGATCCTGCTGGTGGCGACCGTCGCGTTCTATGCTGCCGCACGGCTGCCCCTCACGCTGCTTCTGGGATGGTACTCTCTCCCGGTGTTCTTCGTCCTGACGCTTGCCGTCCTGTTCGTATTCTCCGAACCGGGGCGACAGCTCGCGAGCATCGAGCTTCTTGGAACGCGGATCGCCTTGACGGAGAACGGGGTGCTCCTAGTGGGCAACCTTCTCATGAGGGCGCTCGCCGCCGTGACCTTCTCCCTCGCGTTCTTCATGACGACTCGATACACGAACATCGCGGTCATCGCCTCGAAGAGCCTCCCGAAACCGCTGGACAACATCTTCCTGCTGTCCTACAGGTTCACGTTCGAGACATCGGATGAGGTCGCCGATGTCCTGGGCGCAATGCGCTCCCGGAGCGGCGGACTCGTCAAGGGGGTCTCGAGGCAGACCAGGATGTTCGCTGGCATCATCGGGCTGGCTTTCGTGCACGCATTCGAGCGCGCGGAGCGGATAGCCAAGGCCATGGAGGCGAGGGGGTTCAACGGAACATTCCCGATGACCGAGAGAATACCAAGGATGCGCTACGGCGACATCGCGCTGCTCGGACTCGTCGCGCTTGCTCTCGCGATCGTCGCGTATTCACGATA
This sequence comes from Thermoplasmata archaeon, assembly GCA_041479325.1. GTDB lineage: Archaea > Thermoplasmatota > Thermoplasmata > UBA10834 > UBA10834 > COMBO-56-21. The sequence continues at coordinate 2,692 of JBGOXV010000073.1, read as the reverse complement.
CTTCAACAACCTGATAGGATGGTGATGTGAGATGGAATCAGATACCCACCACTTGGTTTCAGCCGAGCGAGGAGATGCGATCGTACATGTGGACTGCGTCAGCCACAGATACCCAGACGGGACCGAGGGGATTCACAACATGTGTTTCAGCGTCTACCCCAAGGAGATAGTCACCCTCTGCGGTCCGAACGGAGCGGGCAAGTCAACGCTCATCGAGCACATCAACGGCCTCATGATGCCAGACAAAGGTAGGATCAGGGTCTTCGGGATGGACATAGACAAGAAGAACGTGTCAGCGGTCCGAAAGCTGGTCGGGCTAGTGTTCCAGGATGCGGACTCCCAACTCTTCTCCCCCACAGTGATGGACGACGTCATGTTCGGCCCCCTCAATCTCGGCCTGACTGTCGAAGAGGCTCGGAAGAGAGCCGAGTGGGCCCTGGATGTGGTCGGCATGAAGGAAACCAACAAGATCCCTCATTACCTGAGCGGAGGGCAGAAGAGGCTCGTGGCCATCGCGGGGATCTTGGCAATGAAGCCAAGGATCCTGGTCGTCGACGAACCCACAGGCGACCTGGACCCGTCGAATGCGAGGAGGATAGAGGACATCCTTCGCTCACTCAGGGACGAGCACGGGATCAGCGTTGTCATAGCTCTCCACGACATGGACATGGCCGCGAGGTTGGCGGACAGGGTCTGCATCGTCAGGGGTGGGTCGGTGATAGCGGAGGGTAAGCCGGAGGACATACTCTACGACGAGGGACTGCTGCATTCGGCAGGACTGGAGATGCCCATGGTCGCGAAGCTGTTCACGGACCTCGGACTCGAATCGAAGGGGTTCAAGCGGCCGCTCTCGCTCGAACAGCTGACCCCTTTGATAGAAAGATGAGCAAAAAAGGTCAATCGAGACGCAAGTGGCTGCCCATGTCAATTCTTGATTCCAACCCGAGTGAAATCCCCGTTGGCCTATGCTTCCTCGATCTCCTCTTCTGAGCCATCTGTTGAGTCTTCCTCTCCCCCGTCGCCCTTCCCGGTCCTCATTGCGAAGAACAGAACGACGAGCAATGCGGCGACTACTGCCGCCGCTGAACCTGAGAAGATAAGACTCGACGTGTTTGCCATCCCCGCGGCCTGATGGCGGTCGACCCATGGGGTGAAATGACCAAGGACCATGACCAGCAGTACAAGGAGCAGTAATAGACACGCTCCCATTGCCACCAGGATTCTCTTCGGATGGGACTTGTCATTCATTAAGGGCCACTTCACTGCGAGCGCTTCCGGCGCGCGCCCTATCTAAAGAAAGGGTCTTCTCGCCGTGCTTTCGACACAATACTGACAATCAGGATATTTAACCATGTCTAGAAGGGAATTGTCTGAGAGGATCGATACAACAATCGAACACTTGACTGATCGGTCCTAACTCTGCAGCCTCTCAGATTCGGGAGCATATTAAACTGAATCAGGCACGATGAATCCGTTGGCGGGACTTCAGTCCGAAACGGTGATGACATGGAAGCATCTAGGAACGGTCGCAAGGGGATAAGATGGAGGGAATGGTCGACGGATGCTTTCGATGAGGCGGCCAAGAGCGAAAAGCTCGTCCTGCTCGACCTCTTCGCCCCGTGGTGCCATTGGTGCCATGTCATGGACAGGACCACTTATTCCGATTCCGATGTCATCAGGATGATCAACGAGAAGTTCGTGCCCGTCAGGGTGGACATCGATGGAAGGCCTGACATTTCCGAGAGGTACAATAGGGGTGGTTTCCCGACCACCGCCTTCCTGTCCGACCGGGGGGAGTCGATCTGGGGAGCGACCTACGTCCCCCCTGACGACATGAAGAGAATAATGAAATCCATCCTTGCCTCGAAGGCGTCGGGGGAGGTCGATAAGGTTCTCGAGAGGGAGAGGATGCAGTTCCTCGATGTCTCGAAGGCGCTTGAGAGAAAGGAGTCTGCGGATTCAACCTTCGTCGACTCGATATTCGAGGACATCTTCTCGACCTACGATGTCCAATGGGGCGGTTTCGGGGGAAGTCAGAAGTTCCCCCATCCGGACGTCATCGACCTTCTGCTGCACAAGTACTTGGAGAACCAGGACGCGGAACTCTCGGACGCCGTCGTTTCCACGCTCGACTACATGACCGATGGTCTCTACGACAAGGTCGAGGGCGGCGTGTTCCGATACTCTGTCACAAGGGACTGGAAGGAACCGCACTATGAGAAGATGCTTGAGACCAACCTAGGATTCCTGCACAACCTCGTCCGTGCGCACCAGGTGTTGGGGCAGGAGCGATTCGCCAAGACTGCGAGGGGGGTCGCGAAGTATCTCCTCGGAGTGCTCAGGGATTCCAAGACCGGGGGCTTCTTCAGCAGCCAAGATGCGGACGAGGATTACTACAGGTCGCCGTCATCTGAACGGGCTCACGGCACTCCGCCGAGGGTCGTGAGAGACATCTACTCCGGATGGAACTGCGAGGCGGTCTCCACGTTCATCGAAGCGGGCATCCTCCTCGGGGAGGAAAGCTGGGTGGACGCGGGCAAGGCCGCGTGGAAATACTCGGTCGATCATCACTGGAACCCTGACCTGGCGATGGTCAGACACAGGAAAGGGGAGGAGCTGTACCTCTTCGAGGACCAGGTCTTTTTCCTCGAGGCCCTCGTGTCAATGATCGAGCTCGCGCCCCCTGAGGATG
>JBGOXV010000072.1:0-8119 GCA_041479325.1 Thermoplasmata archaeon | reverse complement strand
TGGAAGCATGTTTGGCAGTAGACAGCTCTTCCTTCGGTAGGCTTGAAGGGAACTTCCGATTGAGATCCGCAGTCAGAGCACTTTATCTTGTGCATCTCCCTGGGGCCTGAGTCATATCTACGTGCGCCGCCTCCATACGTGCCGTAACTCATTGCTTATTTCTCCTTTTGCGCTAGAACGCCGATTGCGCTCTTCGCAGACTAGACTAACAAGTCTGACTATAAACAATGATGCCCTGAACCCGGTAATCATGGAACGACACTGCCAGTGCCCCGGAAACAGGGGCATATACCCTCGCACTACCGAATTGGTAAGGGGAATGGCAATAACCCCCCACCTCGATTCCCCCGGCGTGGGGTATCTGATGAGAAAGGGCTTGGTAGAGGGGGCTCGCTGCAGAAGAATCGGTGTCGCCCTCGCATTGATGGCGATGATGTCGCTCCTTCCTGCGTACAATGCCGCGGCCTCGGTGGATGAGGGTTTGTTCGATGGTGTACAGGTCATACTGGCTCCCTATTCCGCAACCCCGAACATACACCAGGACGGGACCATCACCGCAGGGGAATACGATCAGAACGGCACTTACAAGACGCCGGACACGCAGCTGACCGTGATGCTGATGCATGACAACGGTTCGCTGTACGTCGCGATATCCGGCCCGACCTGGGGCTGGCTCGCACTGGGCATCTCTTCCGATATGGCAGCCGGAATGGGCTTCGTGGTCGTAGGTAAGGAGGACAGCACCTATGTCGCCGAGGAGCTGTTCGCGACCGATGTCACCGACACGATCGTTCTCTCCACGGTACACGGCTCGAGCGAGAAGGCGATCGACAAGTTCGACTGGGCGCAGCAAGGAGCCGATGTCGTCGCCGAGCTCAAGCTGTCACTGGAATCGCAGCTGTGGAGCCTGTCGACCGGCACGGTCTATGCGACTGTGATCGCATCGAACGCCACAGTGGGCTCGTCGCTCCCGGGCACGGTATCTGGTGACCAGATACACTACCTGGGCGGCTACCTCATGAGGCCGCAGGACGACCCGCATGTGATCAAACTGCTCTTCTCCGGCGAAGTCTCCTCCATACCGGGTTACGTGGCGCTGGCGCTGATAGCCCTCGGCACCATTGCAATCGTTTACGTGTACGTGTTCAGGAGGGGAATGCGATGACCGCGCAAACCTCGGGGGATCGGGTCCGCAATAGCCGATTTTGGCGTTATATTGACGAACGGTTGGGACTGGACCAGTTGGACTATACCGTCCCGGAGCATGGGAACACCCTTCCCTACATGATCGGCGGCATCACCGTCTTCGGTTTCGTCGTGCTGATACTCACTGGCATATGGCTGACGCTGTACTACGACCCCAGCCCTGAGAGGGCTAACTCCAGCGTTCTCGCCATCCAGAACAGTGTCACGCTCGGCTGGCTCGTGCGGGGAGTGCATTACTGGGCCGCGCAGGCGGTCATCATCTCGGTCGTGCTGCACATGGTAAGGGTCTTCGTTACGGCCGCTTACAAGAAGCCAAGGGAGCTCAACTGGATCTTCGGCATCGCCCTCTTGGCGATAACGCTGAACTTCTACTTCTCCGGGACCGTGCTCAAGTGGGACCAGGAGTCATTCCAGGGGCTTGATGAGGTGAGGACGGTCTCGCATTACCTGGGACCGCTGGGGCTTCCTGTCTCGCCCGACCTCGCGTCTGCCGTGCCGTTGCTCGACCGGATGGTTGCGCTCCATATCGTGATCCTGCCCATCATCATAGGGATCTTCCTGGCCGCGCATCTCCTATACGTCCATTACTTCAATGTCTCCCCTCTCCCGTATAGGAAGAAGGGTTCGGACGCAAAGGAGGAGCTCAAGGAGCCGTTCACGAAGCATCTCATTGGCCTCACGCAGTACGGCCTCGTTCTGCTGGTGATAGTCGCTATACTGGCTTTCGTCTTCCCGGCCCCGCTTGGGCCTGAGCCCATCACGGGATTCCATGATGCGACGAAGCCGACATGGCCGATGCTGCCGCTCACCGCGGTGGACGACCTCTTTGGTTTGTGGTGGATCATCCCGGGGACCGCGATTCCGTTCCTGTTCCTGCTGGCCGTCCCGTTCATCGACAGGGGCGAGGAGAGGGACCCGAGGAAGAGGAAGATCATCGTGATAACGTTCATGGTCGGCATGGCGATTCTGTTGGTGCTGCTGTATCTCGGCATCCAACACATGGTCGCGGGCAGCATCGAAGGTGGGTAGATGGGCCTGATCCGAGGAAACCCAGTCACCCTGGTCACGCTGTTCTTCGGGGCCGCCGTGCTCCTGACCGGCGGCCTGTATGCCTATTTCCCGATCGCCATGAACAAGCCCGACTTGGTGTCCATGACGCTCGTCTCCGCGCTTGGTCTCTCCCTTCTGCTGACCATGACGATCCTGGCCAGGATCTTCTGGGTCACGGCCAGGAGCACATCCAGGTCGGCCCGCGTGCGATGAGCTGGGTTCGACATATCGAGGGATACAGCAACTCAATCACGGGATGTGGGGTTATAGGGTACCTTAGAACAGGATCTCGTCGCTGAGGATCACCCTGCCATTCCTGACCGGGACGCCTTCGCCCATGACGCGGTCTCTTCTGGCCGACGCCCCCTTCTCCTCTCCCCCGAAGCCGCCATCCGATCTGACGACGCGCCAGCATGGGACGACAGGATAGAGGGGATTGTTGTGCAGGGTGTTGGCCACGGCTCTCATTGCGTTTGGCCTGCCGATCTTCTCCGCTACTCTCTGGTATGTGGTAACCTTGCCATGCGGCACCCTATACGTCGCCACATAGACCGCCCTCTCGAACTCCGACCAGCTCTCGAGATAGTGTCTGACGTCTTGCTCTGTCTTCACATCATCCTTGCGCATGTGCCTCCCCTCTTCTATGGTATGATTAGCTCGAACAGGTCAGTTGAACCCTAAATCGCTTCTTCGGAGGTGGGTGAAAATGCCCCTGGGTCGGGCGTCTCCTTCCGCTCTCCCATGCTACTTTGAGTCGGAGCAGAGCTTACCCGCTTCCGCCCAGTTGTTCCTCGGAACCTCGTTGAATATCACGGATATGGCGCTGCGAGGTATCTTCTCCTTTTCAAGCAACTTCGTTATTCCGTCGACGATCCTTCGCTTCGCGTCGTCGTCTCTCCCGGGCCACATGTTCACGATCACGAATGGCATGACTATCTTTCTCCTCAACGAGGCATCCCCGTGCCGTGATAAGTCTTTTTCTGACTGAGGCCAGGAGCACGGCGGCGATGGCCCTCAGCTGATGGGCAAGATTCGAGCTAGTATCACTTCTTCTTGGCGAGGCTCTCCTTGCCAGTCATCTCGAGGATGTCTATCCTGCATATGGCGACCTTGTGGAGGCTCGCGTCCGTGAGAGAGTCCTTCACTCGAGCGGGTCGGGAGGCTAGACGGTCTATCATCAGATCGAGGGCGTGTTTCTTCTCCTTCATTCTCTTGACGAATCTCACTTTCCCCCTGAACATGACTGTCCGGTATTCCTGGTCGCATTCGCCTTCGACAGGACCAAGGTCCTCCAATACCTGACCCCAGACAACCGGGTTCGCCCGCATGTAGTCCATCTTCTTGCCATTCGACCCGCAGTGGAAGTAGATGCAGGCCCCCATCTTGTCGAAGTAGTGGTTTACCGTGACCAGATAGGGGATGTTATCCTTGCACATCGCGAGAGTCACGCAGTCCTGGCTATCCAAGAGCTCGAGCAGCCTCTTCCGTCCCTTGATATGCTTCTCTGGGCGCCGCATATGGTATCTCTTCAACCTGTCTCACCTGCGAATGGGTAGAATGAGGGATTCGATAATGGTTCTGATGTGGTTCACGGCTCCCATCCTCTCCTCCATAAGAGACATTCTGAGGTCTCACCTGGCGTCAAATGATATCTACATACTGCCATCTTGCTCATCGCTTTGGTACAGGTGAGGTGTCCAATGCTGCTGCGACGGCCCAGGCTGTTCATAATGGAGTGCATTCCGAGATCTGACGAGTGGGAGGAGGGTGAGGTGCTGTTCAGGTTCCTTGAGATGACCGATCCCAAGGACATAGCCATGAAGGAATTCACCTCCAAGACGGCGTTCATCGACTACCTCCGCCGCAAGAGGAACTTGGAGGGGTTCAACTTCATCCATCTGTCGGGACACGGGGACCCCGACCGGCCTGCGTTGGAGATGCCCCAGGGATACGTCCGCCCTGAGGACTTCCCTGACTCGTGCTTCGAGAAGAAGTTCGTGACCTTCTCGGCTTGCGGCCTGTCGAGGGACGACTTCATCAGTCCCTTCATGGAGGCCACGGGGGCGAGGGCCGTGGTCGCGCCCAGGAAGAACGTCCAGTTCGACGATGCCGCCATCTGGTACCTGACCTACTACTACATGATCCTGCACCACAGGTTCACTCCGGTGAAGGCCTTCGACCGTGTGAACGACATGCTATGCTACGGTCCCAGAAGGGGCAGAGTGAAGGGCGGGTTCGAGTACTGGCACTGAAAACGCCCAAGTGCCCCCGCTCGCTCGCCATCCGCGTTCATGACCAGCGCACGGGCACGGAGAAACCATAATTATCCTTTGCAGACTTCCTGTCGTCGATATAGCCTGCTCCGGGAGGTGTGAGCATGAGAGAGAAGGTCGGACTGGTTAGGCAGCTCAACACCTTCGACGTCACCGCTCTCGTGGTCGGGTCCATCATCGGGGCGGACATCTACGTCGCTGCCGCCATCGGCGCGCGAATGGTGGGGCCAGCATCGCTCCTGGTCTGGATGGCCGCAGGGGCAGTGGCCATCGTCATAGCGCTTTCCTTCTCGCACTGCGCCGCGATCATCCCCAAGGTCGGAGGACCCTACGCCTATGTGAAAGAAGTATCGGGGATGTTCACCGGATTCATGGTCGGCTGGGGGCTCTTTCTGGCAGAGTGGCTCTCGCTGGCGGTGTTCCCCGTCGCGTTCGCGACATACGCCATTGCGCTTGTCCCGTCCCTCGACTTGTGGTCCGGGATCCCGCTGAAGGCCCTGTTCATAGTGATCGTGTTCGTCACGAACGCCTTTGGGATCCGGGCGGCCGGCAGGTTCAACGATGTGCTCACAGTCGCAAAGCTCGGACCCTTGATAATGGTCGTGATCGGCGGGCTGATCGTTATCGGGCTGCACTCTGGAGCCGCTTTCTCCAACTTCACGCCCTTCTCCAAGGGGAGCCTCAGAGACCTCGGCCAGGCGTTCGTGCTGATATTCTGGGCCTATGCGGGTTTCGAGTTGTCGACGCTGCCCTCGGACGAGATCAGGACTCCTCAGAAGACCATCCCGAAGGCGATGGTGGCAGGCATGCTCATCGTGACGGTCTTCTATCTCGTGACCAACTTCGTGGTCGTAGGGACCGTGAACCAGACGACCCTGGCAAGCTCCCAGAGCCCTCTGCTCGATGCGGGCTCTTCTATATTCGGTTCCGTGTCCGCTCTTGCGGGCTCCGCGTTCGCCATCGTGGGGATCGGCGCCTTGGTATCCATCTTGGGGGCAGACGAGTCCGGGACGATTGGGACATCGAGGCTCGCATACGCCATGTCGGTGGACGGCCTGTTCCCAAGAGCGTTTTCTATACTGGGGAAGAAGTCCAATGCGCCTCTTGTCGGCCTGGCGGTGATTTGCGGGAGCGCATTCGTGGCCAGCATCCTCGGAGGATTGACTGAGCTCATTGCGGCCTCGGTTTTCTTGTTGGCGTTCGCATATCTCGCTACTAGCATCGCCGCCTTCGTACTCGTGAAGAAGTATCCCGAACGGTCCGTCGAGCTCGCAGGCAAGAAGGTGATCCCCATCGCCGGGATGTTGTTCTCCCTGTTGTTGATGGCCCTGGTCGCCCCAAAGCTGATCCTTGTGTCGTCGGGTCTGCTGCTGGTCGGCGTGCCATTCTATGTGTTCTTCTCGCCAAAGAAGCAGCAGGACGATCTGCGAGCTGCGTTCCTTTCGCGGGATGCGATCCTGCGGAGGACGTACGAGCAGGGGGAGCGGTTCCTCGCCCATCCATGGCGCCATCTGATATGGTTCGTCTACGGAAGGAGAAACGTGCAGAAGCCGTTCATCCTTCTAGACGTCCCCGACCAATCGCCAAAGTCGTAGCCGGTTCCCATCAGATAGCTCACGAAACCCAGGCCTCGAAGGGTCTACGCGTGCCTCAAGAACCTTCCGCTCCAGTACTCCTCGTACGCGGTCTCCAGCTCCTGCTCGGTGTTCATCACGATCGGGCCCCTCCAGGCGATCGGCTCCCCGATAGGCTTTCCGGAAACCAGGAGGAACCTCAGTCCGTTCTTGCCCGCCCTCGATACGATAGAATCGCCGTTCCCGAACACCAGTAGGCTCTCGGTTCCGACCTTGTCTCGGTTCGCCGGGTCGAATGATCCATCGCCTCTGAAGACATACGCGAACGCTTTCCACGCCTTCCTCGTCTTGTGCTCGAACTCGGCATACGGTTCCATCTCGACATCGAGATACTCGGCCTCGACGATCAGGTCCTTGACCGGGCCTTCGACCCTGCCCACCTTCCCCGCGATGACTTTTGCCACGACTCCCTTGGAGGGAGTCGACGTCTGGATCTGCTCTTTGGTGATGCCTCTGTATCTTGGTGCCATCATCTTGTTCGATGCAGGCAGGTTCACCCACAGTTGAAACCCCTGCATCATTCCGCTGTAGACCCGGGGCATCTCCTGGTGCACTATCCCGCCGCCCGCGGTCATCCATTGAACATCCCCGGAGCCGATCGTGCCGCTGTTCCCGATGCTGTCTCCGTGATCCACGTTTCCCTCGATCACATAGGTGACGGTCTCGATCCCCCGGTGGGGATGCCAGGGGAAGCCGGCGATGTAGTCCCGCGGGTCGGCAGAGTGGAAATCGTCCAGGAGGAGGAACGGGTCCATTTGAGTGGCCTCGTAGTTCCCGAAAGCGCGCTTGAGGCGAACGCCGGCGCCTTCGATCGTGGGCTGGCTGTTCTGGGCTGCGATCACGGGTCTCGGTTCGGTCATGCCACGATATTCGTCTTGCGCTGTATAATAGGATTTGACCTCATGGACTCGGGGCGCCTGGAGCGGCGGGTCGGTCACGGAGTCTTTTGAATGCGATTCGAATCAAAGAATACGAAAAAGAGATGGGGGTAAGGGGTTTGAAAGCGTGGTCTCGATGTCCTATTCGCCGAGCCTGCTTCTCCTTGACCGGACCAGTGCGATGATCAGGATCATTCCCGAGATCGGGATGATCACGGTCGGGAACTCCGGGATCGCCGCGCTCACGGTGACGCGCATGACATCAGTGGAGGTGTGGCCTGCTCCATCCCGGACCACTAGGGTCACGTTGTAGACCCCAACTGTGGGGAACGAGAAGGACTGGCTTGGTCCCCAAAGGGTGACCGGGGTTCCTCCGGTCTCGACGGTCCAGGTATAGTTGACGATTCCGACATTGTCAGTCGAGGATGTGCCATCGAAAAGCACGAGCTGCCCTGCAGGGGCCGTCTGGTCGGACCCAGCGTTCGCCACGGGCGGATCATTGTCCACCGTGAGGAAGGTGACATTGCCCGCCCCTCTGTTGCCGAAGTCCTGTACCGAGAACTCGGTGACGTACTTCCCGCTCGGGAGCGTGGAGTCATACGTGAACTGTAGGCCGACGACGCTCCAGTTCCCCTGTGTCAGGGTATTGATCCAATTGGTGCTGTTGGTGGCATCGTTGACCCGAACAACTGACACCTGCGGCGCGAAAGTCCCGGTTGTGTCCGATGGGAACGCCTGCTGCATCGAGCCGTTGTCAAAGGAGAAGAACACGATGTTCCCAGTGATGTTGTCGAACCAGGCAGTTGCCGAATAGCTGGAGCCAAGGGTCGAGTTGTGGTACAGTCCTCTCAAACCCTGGTATGAGTTCGGTCCCATCTTCATCTCAAAGGAGCCGAAGTGTTGCTGGGCCGACCCGTTCCTCAACCAGCCGCCGTTTGCCAATGCTGTCCACGGATAGGATATGGTATAGGTGTCTCCGATCTTCGTGAACGGCAGGTTGTTTGTCGCCATGTTCAGCGGGTCGAAGGTGTCATAGAGCATCTGGACGAGCGCGTAGTCGGAGGTCCCGCTCGACGCG
>JBGOXV010000071.1:0-8309 GCA_041479325.1 Thermoplasmata archaeon | reverse complement strand
GTCTTCAGCTGGTCCTGGCTCGAGGACATCGAGTCCTCGACGAAGTTCAGTACTGCCGTGAGCATGCCGCTCAGGATGTCCTCATCGATCTCTCCCGTGTGCGGCGACGCGTATCGAGATATGAGGAAGCCGTCGTTGTGGATGAGCATCATGTCCCTGATGACGAAAGGCTTCTTCCTGCGGTATAGCGCGATGGCGAACCCCCCTATCGCAGCGGCTGCCAGGGCTATCATCCCCACGAGGAGCCACGGATTGATGGGTTTCTCGACGGAGCTTATCGTCGGCCTCACGACATGCACTATCATGGAATCAACGCTGGACAGGCCTGTCTGGTCGTACACCGTGACGTTGATAGTGAAGTCCTTGGAATCCTTTCCGGTCGGGACGAATCCGTCAGGGAAGATGAATACCAGGATCGCGTTCTGGACCCTTATCTCTCCCAGGTCTGTGTGGGGCCCCGTGACAACGAATGTGAAATCGGACAGCTGCGAATCAGGGTCGCTCACCATCTTGGAGATGTCCAGTATCGTTTGCACTCCCTCGGTAACATTGAACCCAGCTGGCAGCAGCATGTTGGGAGGGTCAGGCACGGGTATGACCGTGAGTCTGACGGTTGTCTCCGCGATGCCTCCGACCCCGACCTCGATCGCACGGATCGTCAGGTTCGATTGCCCGTTGTAGTCCAGGTCAGGGGTGAACTCCAGGACCCACTTCCCTGAAACGCTCATGGACTTCACGGTGACGTTCTTGGTCGAGACGAAAGCCTCGAATATCAAGGATCCTCCGTCCGGGTCGGTGAAGAAATTCGCAAGATCCGCCCCAATCGGGTAATCGATCGCGTTGTCCTCAAGGAATGAGTGGTCCGGCATCGCGTGCGAAAGCACGGGCGGGAAATCATCAGATACAGTGACATTGATGGTCCACGAATCCAGGAGTCCGGAATCGTGCACAGTGATGGTGACTTGGACCTTCAATCCGTTCATGGCCTGTGGATAGAGCAATGACATGATTGTCCCATTCACAACGATATGGCCATCGTTCGTGCTTATGGTCCGGACCTCCCTGTCGCCATCCGGGTCCGAAATGTACGGCTTCAGATCGAAGTCGTACTGCACATCGTAATGGACCACAAGATCCGGCACTCCTTCGATCTCTGGGGGCTGATTGACTGGGCGGACGGTGACGGTGATGGTGCACTCGACCCTCGCTCCTTTAGAGTCGGTCGCCCTGAAGGTCACGTATTCCACGCCGGACCAGTCGTTGGGGGCATGGAAGTCGACGGTGTGGTTCAGCTGGATGTCTATGCTGACATGCGTGTTACCGAAGGCATAGTACAGGACATCCAAGTCCGGGTCCCTGAAGTGCTGGTCGAGGTCGAATGCATTGATCAAGCTGGAGCCCTGGTCGAGTGCCACATCAGGGAGTGGATTGGTTAGTACCGGGACCTGGTCGTTTGATATGGTCACCTGGATGGTCGTCGAGCTGCTCAGTTCTCCATCGGATACCGTGACTCCCACGAGCTGGGTCGTTCCGTTGAACGCCACGGGGTAAAGGAATGTGAGGGTTAGGCCGTCGACCAGCACATGCGGGGCGTTGGCCAAGTCGATGGTGAGGACCAGCTGATCGATCGGTGTGTCCACGTCATGCACGTAGTGTCTCATCGCGTAGATGTAGGGCACATCGTAGTGGACCACCAGTGGGTCGATCGGGTCTATGGTCGGAGCGTCGTTCACGGGCCTGATCTCGACGACTATCGTGGCCCACGCGCTCAGTCCTGACGGGTCCGTGACGACCAGGTTCAGAAAGTCGATTCCATTCAGGTTCGGCAGCGTGCCGAGTGTGACATTGAGTGAGCCGGGTCCTGCCTGGACCGTGATGATGGTCTCGTTGCTCACGCGGCACCTCAGCTGGGAGTTCGCATTATCCGGATCCGAGATGTAGGGTCCGAGTTCGAGCTTCCAGAACCCGAAGTCCTCGTCATGCACCTGTCGCGGGATTGGGAGTATTGTCGGTGGGAATCTCTGGGGTGTGACGGTGATGCTCAATGAGTCCGTCATGCCCGATGAGCTGACGGTGAGATTGCCGGTCACGAAAGGAGCGCCGACCGTGAGCCTCACAAATCGGCCACTGGAGGTGTTGATAGTCCCCAGAATCCCGTCCACGGACCAGCTGAAGGACGCGGTCGGGTCCACATTGTCGCCTGCATCGTAGGCAGTGGCGGTGAAGTCTCTACTCGTGTTCTCATTCATTGAGCTGACCGATGGGGAGATCGAGACCCTGGTGACTAGACCGGGTGCGACCTCGATCTGGTTCCCGAGTCCGGCAGCCGCTCCAGCGCTCGCCCATATTCTGATCGTCTCGGCGGTCGAGTAAATCTCCCACAGGACGCTCGATCCAATGGCGCTGATCGAGATGGTCGTGACGCTGAGCTCGGAAGACGCGTCTGAAGTGCCGGTCGAGTCCATCGCGTGAAGCGTGACGTCTCCCGTCCAGGGGATGGTGTTGTTAAGCTCGTCTTTTGCTGTCACGGTGATTTGGAATGGAACGCCCGCGCCCACATTGGAGGGAGCTGAGATGTAGAAAAACGCGGGGCTCATGGAATACGTCGCGTTGATAAGGTTGAGCCGAGGAGTGGACAGCGTGTCGTTGGTGTGGATGAACGCCCTGATGGTCATTGATGGAGAGGTGGAAGAGACCGAATTGGGATACTTGTTGATGAGATCAGTCCATTGTGACCCGTGGTCCGTGCTGTAGTTGTAGGCGACCATTCCGCCGAGGTAGTCCTCGAAGGTCCAGATGCTGATCCACCTCTTCAGGAATGGGACGGTCTTCTCAAGAGTCGTCACCACTCCGTCAGGCGCAAATCGGCTGTAGTGGACTTCGATCCCCGTGAATGCAGGCGAGAACCAACCGTTCTCCGACTCGAGGTGCACGGAGTATTGGACGTATTTCGCGTTCCCAGTCAGTGCGACGCCACCCGAAGGGAGCGCGCTCCAGGACGTCCAAGATGGGTCCACCAGAGAAGTCGAGTTGCCCAGCCGGGCTTCCACCAGCATAGTCGTCTGGTCCACGAATGGATTGATCCGGAAATAGTCAAAGAACACGATTGGGTTGGCGACAGTGTTCGAATAGACTTCAAGCCCGACCGTGACTCGGTTCGTGAAGGCGTGGACCGGCACGTATGTGTAGAGTGTGCTCCAGGAGATTCCATCAGCGCTGTAGTTCAGCAGTGCTCCCGCGCTCGTCTTGTCAATTCTCAGGTAGACGGTCGTCATGCCGGACCAGCTCGTTACTGGGCCTGAGAGGCTTACGTCATCCTGGATGGGGAAGGCCCAGAGCTTGCCGGCGGACCCCGTGCCGAACTTGACCAACGACACCCAATTGTGTTGGTCGAAGATCAGCACCATGCCCGCACCCATGGAGTTCGCAGTGAACTGCTCATCGAGGCGAGTCGTCACCGAGAAATCGCCTGTAATGTTCTGACAGAGGTAATTGGATCTGAGAATCACCGAGTTCGTGTATGTGTTAGGACCCCCTACGATTCGCAACCACCCAGGGCGTGTAGAGTTCACGTCAAAAGACCCGCCCATAGGTCTCGGGTCATTGATCCATGACCATCTTGGGTTCAGCGAGCTGCTGTTGAATTCGTCCGTTGCCAGTGATTTGACGGAACCCGACCAGTTCACGCTACTGAACGTCGCATTCGTGCCCGGGCCGATCGCCTTCGATTCGAGGCTCCCAGGACCGATCTTGAGGGTGTAGTTCACCCGGAGCATTGGCCATTGTGTTGAATGTGTGAGGTCATCGGATGAGACAACCTGCTTGTCTGAGTTCGTGCCTGTCGAAGACACGGCAACAAATACGAGGCCACGGTTCTGGACCGTTCCTGTGACCCAAGCCTCGATCAGTGAACCGATTTCATAGCCGCGCCATCCCACCACGTTTGTCATCTGTCCCGCGCCATAGGAGGCCGTAGAGTAATCCCCTCCGGAGACGTTCCATAGGTTCCCTGTGCTGTAGTGCGTCCAGTCAGCACTCAACTCGTCATAAGTGCGGTTCAGCGCGCGGATCGAAAAGTCAAAGATCGAATTCTGGCCACCCTTCACCCAGAGCAAGAGAGTGGCGTTGACTATCGTGGCGTTAGACGGGATGGATGCAAGGTCGAAGTACAAGAGCGGGCGTTTCTGCTTATTCGTTTGAGAGTTGAAGTCGAGGATCTGGCTTGTGCCGTAGTAATTGCCCGGGTTCTCCTGCGATATGTAGGTGTCCTTGGAAACCGTGGAGTTGGGTTGCACGACGAAGGTGCTGATTGTCTGAGGCGCATACCCGAGAACGACAGAGCCCGGGAAAGCCGATGTGTTGATGTTCTGCTTCACTGCGGCTTGATCATAGGCGGCCTTGGTGTTCTCGACCGATGTCTCGTTCTTCCATTCGAGCGTCGCATGGCCGCCCGATATCGTCGTGTTGGATAGCGTGTAGTTGGCCGGGTCAGTGTAGTTCCAGTGTATCTCGCGGTTCCCGTCGCTATTAACGATCTCGGTGGGGTCGGCGTTAGCATGGGAGATCAACGGAGCTAGGCTCGTCAGGATGAAGACTGCGCACACGACGAACGCAAGAAATGCTTCAGGTAGTTCGTGTGGTCGCCTGAGGCGTGCTGGTCGGGCAATATCATTGAGGGTCATGGTGAGATGGCCTTCGGGCCTTTGGCTGCACAGAACTACCGATTCTGACTCTATATATACCAGCGAGAACTCATTCTCGAATTTGAGAACGTGCTGGCTATTGGACCTCGCCCACAGCCAGATGGACGACGGAACCGCCCATTTTCGAAACCTGAAGAAGCCTTATATAAATCCAATAAAAGAGGTTTGAACCAAAGAACTGGTAGCCAGTTCAATCGCTTTCAGGCAGCTCAGTCTCGTTGGTATCGGGCAGATGGGTCACGTTGTGATTGCTGAGTTGCCTGTCCTGATTGCCGAGCAGATGATCCAACGAGTTCTGCTGGCCGTTCTGGCTCTGCTCGGGCATAGTCGTGTTCAGCCCCAAGTGCGACTTGTGTATGTCGATCGCCTTCTGCGACGGCATGTGCATGAAGCCCATGGCCGCCCCTGTCCCCGCAACACTCGTCAAGGTCAGGGCGATCATCAATGCCTTCGCTATCGCGAACATCTGTCTGACTCCCCCGTTTCTGCTTTGACTCGACTGCGCCTATTGCTTAAAGGTTTTTCCCGCGAATTTGTATGAAAGGCGGCACAAACCGCGAATTGTCGAAATCAGCTTCGCTTCTTGAAGAAGCACTCGTTTTCGAATCTGGGAATATGATGGCTGTTGGACCTCGTCCGTTGATGGACGGGCGAGGGGCGCGCCTATTCTGAAGAGCTGAGAAAGCCTTGAAAAGGTTTAATGAAAAGGGTTTGAGCCAAATGACTGGTGGCCTGCTCAGTTGCAGCCAGGCTCGTCAGTCTCGTTGTCGGAATCGTGGGTCGTGTTCTGGTTGGCGAGCAGGTGATTCAAAGCGTTCTGCTGGCCCTTCTGGCTCTGCAGAGGCATGCCCGAGTTCGGTCCCAAGTGCGACCTGATGTTGTCGATGGCTCTATGGTTCTGCACCACGCCCGCTCCGGGTCCTGTTATGGCGTTGGAATCTAGCGTAACCGCTGTCTGCGCCAGCGCCCTGCCTTCCAGAGTCGCACCGGTTTGCATCACAATCGCCGTTTGGCACAATATGACTCCCTTCATGGCAGCCGTCGTTCCAAGGGTGACTTGGCCGCCTACTTGCCAGAAGATGTTGGAGGCCTGTGCGCCGCCGCTGAGAGTGACTTGGGCTCCATTGGCCACGGTCAGACCTTGCGCTATCTGGAAGATCCAGACATCGCTTGCGCCACCCGCGAGAGTGACACCAGCAGCACCTATTAGGACCCCAGTGCCCCACTTGTAGAGACCGGGTGCGAGTGTCATCGAAGTGATATCTCCGGCGCCCAGTTCAGTGTGATCAGGGTTTGTCCGTCCAGCTGCGTCGGTGTAGGCAGTCTGCATGTCGCTCACAGCTGTAGTCAACATAGCGGGAGTTGGAGCCGCGTAGTCGGCTGCGTACACGTTTCCAGTCACCAGAGATGATGTCGAGAATGTGCCCGAGGCATCTAGTATCAGTCCGAATCCAGTCATGCCCGTCGCAGCGATTGGACTGACTCCGATATCACCAGTGATGTGGGTGGTTCCCGTGGTCGTGATTCCTGATTTTGCAAGAATCACGAAATTGCCAGCTGTTCCAAGATTTACTGCTGCTGGACCAGCTGCCTGAGCTGAAACTGACGCATAGAAGCCCAGAACGACAAACATCGGAACAACGATCATCATTGAGATGAGCATCGCAGGCCAATGTCGAGCGCGATCTGTTCTATTTTCACTCCTTCCCTTTCCTTGATTGTTTTCCATTTTACTCAAATCCATAGAGTGCGGACATTCCCGCGACTTTGTAATTTCTCCAATCATATCTCGACATAATGCCGGTATCTCAACATCACGGACACTTTGGGGCAGGATTAGGCGCAAATTCGATTAGTAGTCAGTAGTCCCCAAAGCATGGTTATCGACTTTGCAAATGATAATCCATCTGAATCGTCACTGCTAGATGAAATCAAGAAGGCTCTCTTGCCTCCCCAATGTCCTTGAGTGTGATTTCGCGGCGGGAGGCAATGGCTTCCTACCGCTCAGACCCCGAACCGTGATCCGAAACTCGTGCCGACCTACATCCTCAATTGAGCACAGAAACCTCTTATCAACTCACAGAAGTGCATCATGGTCCGCTTAGTCTCCTTCCTGAAGACGGCCATGACAAGCACTCCCAGGAACAGCAGGGCGAACCCGCTCTCAGACAGGAAATCCGTCGTGCCCATCTCGACATACGGCTTCAGCCCGTACTTCAAGTGGAACACGAAGTTGATCCCTCCCTGCATGTTGAACGTGAGCTCGGGGTCGAAGTACAGCATCTCACTTGTGAACGGCCACGCGAAGGCCACGCCGCCCAGGTCCAGGACGATGTGGGACGCCAGGTAGAATTGGACCAGGAGGGCGCTCAGCATCCATTCGGGCCTCTTGAACTTCGAGAAGATAATGAGGCCAAGGGGGAGGACTAGGACCGGGATGAAGCTGTGGAACACCATCCTGTGCAGCCCGAAGACCGCATCGAAATCGGGAAAGATGGCCAGCGGGGCGAACATCAGGACCTTTCTCGCGTCGATCCTGAGAGCCAACAGAAACAGGACGGGCAGGAGCAGGTGAAGGAGTGGGTCCATTGTCGGTACGAATGCGCTCCCTGATTATGAATCATTTGTCCAGCGCCTCCTGCGGGACAAAGTTCTTTACTCCGATAGGGGCTCGATGATTCCAGACTTCTAGCTCAGGGGAGAAACCGAATGCACACTATGACGGATAGGAACCTACACGAGGCATTTGCCGGAGAGAGCCAAGCACACATGAAGTATCTCATCTACGCCGACAAGGCCGATCATGAGAAGAGGCCCGAGGTCGCGAGATTGTTCCGAGCGATCGCGTTGGCGGAGAGGATTCACGCCACGAACCACTGGAGAGCACTCGAGATGATCAAGACCTCGAACGACAACGTCCAGAACTGCATAGAGGGAGAGCACTACGAGATAACGGAGATGTACCCGACCTTCAACGCCGTCGCGGAGCTGCAGCAGGAGAAGGCAGCGGTCAGGAGCACCCTCTGGGCCTTGGAGACGGAGAAGATCCACGAAGCCATGTACATCAGGGCGAAACAGGCGCTCGAGTCCGGAAAGGACGCGAGCTTCGGCAAGATATACATCTGCCCCGTTTGTGGCTTCACGATGGAGGGCGACCCCCCGGACATCTGCCCGGTATGCAAGGCGCTGAAGAACACGTTCAAAGAGTTCTAGCGCTGTGAAAGTGAAATAAGAGGAAGAGGTTTTTCGGGTTTGATATCTCCTCATCAATGAGGCAGGTTCTTCTCCGCATCGGCCACCATTGCCACGAGTTCCTTCTTCAGGTCGGCCTCGAGCGGTGCGGGCTGGTGAGTCTTCAGGATCTCCTTCGCCTTCGCCCTAGCGTGGTCCACGGCGCTCTTGGAGCCCGCAGCCTTCCACGCCTTGTATGGCGTGCCGTCCGTCACCGTGGGCTGCCACATCGACCTGAAGTGGTCGAGCGTGTGCTTCTCGCCCATGAAGTGCCCCTCGTGGCCGACCTTCATGATCACGTCCATCGGGACCGTGTCGTCGTTCACCTGGAAGCCCTTCAGGATGTCGGCCATCATCGTGAACATCTCGTGGTCG
>JBGOXV010000070.1:0-8371 GCA_041479325.1 Thermoplasmata archaeon | reverse complement strand
GGCGGCCGTAGGATTCTCCGCGTGTCATCGCGCTCGCGATCAGATGTGCCATCCGCAGAGGCTCGGGAACGGCACCACGCACAGTTGAGATCCTGACTATCTCCTCGAACTCGGCCCACTCAAGACCCAGCCCTGAAGCGTAGAGAGGTTTGTGCTCGGTCGCGACCTCCCTCAACTCGTGCCTCGCGATCAGAGCGTATCTCTCCTTCGAGTCATCGAAATGCTTCATCAGCGCGCTCTTGATCTTTCCCAAATCGGGCCTATCACGTGTGAGCGTAAGAACCGGGATCCCGAGCTCGTCGTGGACTCTTTCGATGTCAATCACGTTGAACCCCGCGAGCGCGATCCCGTCAATCAGGATCGCCTTGATCTGCTGCCTGTAGCGCGACATCGAGACCATCTCGACGATCTTCTCGGTGGAGTCCGTGCCGTCGACCACGACCTCTGTCTTCATCACACCCTCGAGATAGCTGGGGACTCTCACGAGCACGCCCACGACCAGGGCGTTCCCGGTCCCGAACTTGAAGGGAGAATCGTCGATGCCCAGCACTCTAACCTGTTGCTTCATGATCAGCTCACGCCAACTGCAAAGAACCCGTGATCGGGTCCAAGAAATTCTCCGGGGCCGGACCGATCCCGAGGCACGTGATTGTGTTCGGGGCCAGCTCCGTCAATCCAGCATCGGTTATCAGCGCATTTGGGAGCCCGGCAATCACGGCCTTGTCCTTCAAGGCGCGGAGCTGGTCGATGTCCTCCGCTCTCAGCACCACCTTCCGTTGACCCTCCTTGAGCCACTCCGAGAACCACTTGGGTTTGCGCGACTTCGCATCGAGGGCGCAGGTGACGGCGGCGTGGGCGACCTGGGCCGCGAGCTTCCCCACGGACATCTTGATGTCATCTCGTACGACCACGACAAGTTTGTATTGCATCTCTCCTTTCTTCGGCATTCAGTGGCCTCCGCCAAGGTCGCGCAGCTCGTCGTTTATGCGGTCTATTGCCTTCTTGGCATAATCCATCCTCTTCCGGTAGTACTGCTTCCGCTGCGGGTTGGATGTGGACGAACCCTCAGAGAACCTCTTCAAATCGGCCATCAGGGCCTCCCTATCCAGGATCAGACGCTCCGTCCTCTTGCGCTTGAGGAAATCGTTGCCCTTCGACCTTGGCATCCCGGGAATTGCCGGCGCGCGATACAGGGAAGGATGGATCGAGCCAGCGCCTGGATACGCTCCGCGGAACCAGCCGATGAGACCGAAGAGTGCGGTCAGGGAAAGGAGCACGGTCCAGAGCGGACCTGCTGTAACTAGGCCGTTCCCTACGGTGCTCGCCGCATTCAGGCCGAACCCGACGATAATGGAGATGACTATGCTCAAGCCCATCCCGAGAGCGGCCCTGTAGACCTGATCGTATTCGGGGTCGAGTTCGCCCTTCCTCGGGAACATCATGTTCACCATCGTGTACCCAGGGAGGAAGAACACGAATGCAATGCCCGCGATTACCTGGAGCAGGTTGCTCATGTCGCTCGGTTCGAGAACAGAAGATGGACCATATTTAAGGATTTGCTGGCAGGGACCTGCGCGCGTGGCGCGCCAAATCCTGTCAAAGCATAATTATAGCCCACTCGCTACAAGGCCTTGATGTTCGAGCTGAAGGAGCGAGACGGACTCGCGAGAATATGCGAGCTCACAACTCCGCACGGGAAGGTCAATACTCCGATCCTTCTGCCCGTTGTCAACCCCAACTTCAGGACGATCGCTCCTTCGGAAATGCGCGATAAGATGCGCGTCCAGATGATAATCACCAACTCGTACATCATCCGGGGCACGGCCGCGCTCAGGAATCACGCGGAGAAGTCGGGGGTCCACGACCTGCTCGGCTTCGATGGACCCATAATGACGGACAGCGGCACGTTCCAGGACTACGTGTATGGCGATGTGCGCGTCGATCCCAGGGAGATAGTTCGGTTCCAAGCCTTGATCGGGGCCGACGTCGGCACCATACTCGATGTCTTCTCCGAGCCCCGGTTCACGCGTGAGGAGACGGAAGCCGCGGTGGAAGAGACCCTGAAGAGGGCTAGAGAATCCGTGGATGACCGAGGAGAGATGATGCTTGCTGGAACGGTCCAAGGCGGCATCTACCCAGATCTGAGGGAGAAATGCGCTAGAGAGATCTCCAAGCTCGACTTCGCAGTCCATCCCATCGGCGGAGTCGTGCCGCTTCTCGAGAACTATCGATTTAAGGACCTGGTAGAAGTGATCATAGCCTCGAAGAAGGGTCTGAACCCATCCAGGCCCGTCCATCTGTTCGGAGCCGGACACCCGATGATATTCCCACTGGCGGTGCTGCTGGGATGCGACATGTTCGACTCAGCCTCATATGCAAAGTACGCAAGGGAGGATCGGATGATGTATCCCACCGGGACCCGCTTCCTCGGCGACCTGCATGACCTCGCCTGCAACTGCCCTTCGTGCAGCAGAACCTCGGTCGAAGAGCTGAAGAAGATGCCCCCGGAAGAGCGGACGAGGCGATTGGCAGAGCACAACCTGTTCGTCTGCCTGACCGAGATCGAGAATGTCAAGAACGCGATCCACGAGGGATCCATGTGGGAGCTGGCGGAGATGCGCGCCCGTGCCCACCCCGCCCTGCTCGAAGCGCTCAAGGCTCTCTCGAAACACAAACGCTTCCTCGAAGCCTCCGAGCCCGCGAGCAGAAGAGGGGCGTTCTTCTACTGCGGCCCGGAGAGCTACGAGCGACCGACCGTCATGAGATACCAGGAGAACTTCTTCAGCAGGTACAGGAAGCACGATGCGAAGGTGCTCGTGGGATTCCCCGAGGCGCAGAAGCCCTACTCCCGGACCTATTGGCCCATCATGTCCAAGATATTGACGAGGGTCGACGCCGCTTTCGTTGTCGTGTCGTTCTTCGGCCCGGTACCCATCGAGCTGGACGAGTACTATCCCATCCCACAGTCCGTGATCCCAGATGCTCTTGATGCCGAGGTCAAGGAGAAGATCAACAGGATGATGGAAAGGCACGCGCACCAGCACGGCTATCCGTTGGCGGTCATCTGGGACGGGGAAGAGACGCTCCGCTTCCTCGAGGAGATCGTTGGAGGCGTCCCCAAGAGCTTCGACCTCGACCTCATCAGGTGCCGCGCTGTCCTGGACATGCAGTTCGGCAGCGGCGCTGGGGACATCCTGGACGGCAGGAAAATAGGTATTATCAAGTCGCCGCGCACGGGGAAGATAAGGAACGTGATAATAGACGGCGCACACGCCCTCTCCATGCGAGCGGGCGATGGCAGGTTCACGCTCAAGCTCGAGGGGGGGAGGTTGCTCGCCAAGGTCCTCCCGGCACCGAGCATGCGAGTCAAGACTGAGGATGAACCCGCGGAATTTGCTGCAAAAGGGAACAACGTCTTCGCAAAGTTCGTCATTCAATGCGACCCCGGGATCAGGCCGGGGGACGATGTGTTGATCGTGAACTCGAAGGACGAGCTGGCAGCCGTCGGTCGGGCGCTGATGACCCCTGAGGAGATGATGTCATTCAAGAGGGGGGTCGCGGTCAGGGTCAAGGACTCGCCAGATTAGGCCTTCTTCGCGACGATCCTCTCGGCCACGCCCGTGCATGCAAGGAAATCATCCAATGTGTGCAGGAGACTGTTTAGGGAGTCCGCATGGATCTCGGCGACGATCGCCCTCCCTTCGATCCCGGATGTCAGATAACCCTGATTGTCCAAGGCGACGGATTGATGAACCTTCTCCGCTTCCTCTGGAGTCCCGAATTCCAATCGGAGCTTGCAGGTGACCTTGGGCATCGCATCGGGCACTTTGTCGGCCTCAGCCGAGAAACCACCGATAAAATACTTAGAACTTGGTGCATATGCGTCCGCAACAAGGTGGCAGCATGGACGTTGAGGAGACCATCGCGAGCAGGACGAGCGTCAGGGCATTCATGCCCGATCCCATCGACGATGCGACAATCGATGTCGCCCTCCGGCTGGCCAACCAGGCGCCTTCGGCCGGGAATCTCCAAGCGAGGGATTTCGTGGTCATCAAGGACTCGCACACGAGAAGGATGCTGGCTGAGGCCGCCTTCAAGCAGGACTTCATCCGGGTCGCGCCCGTGGTGATAGTGTGCTGCGCGAACCTGGATCGGATCAAGCCCTATGGCGAAAGAGGGAGGACGCTGTACTGCATTCAAGACGTCGCGGCTGGGATAGAGAACATGATACTCTATCTCCACAGCAAGGGCCTGGGCACCGTCTGGGTGGGAGCGTTCGACGAGGCGAAGGTCTCCGAGGCCGCAATGCTCCCCGGATCAGCGAGGCCGGTCGCCCTTGTGCCCGTCGGCTACCCCGCCGGAAAGGGCGTTCGACGGACGAGGCTGCCGCGGGAGAAGTACATCCACGATGAGAAGTGGTGAGCCTTGTCCAAGTGGAAGATCGACAGGACGATGGCCTTGTGGGGCATCCTTTTCGGAATCGCGGCGACTATAGGGGGGCTCCTGTTCTTCGGAGCGATCAAGGGAGGGTTCATCGCCGAAGGCTTCTTCCTCATCGTGATATCGTGGGTCTTGGTCTTCCTGCTCTTCGCCAAGCTGGTCGCCGCAATAAAGAACCGGGGCAGACCCAAGCAGAAGGATGATGGATGGTAGTAGCCCCGGGAGGATTCGAACCTCCGTCACAGGCTCCAAAGGCCCGCATGATTGACCGCTACACCACGGGGCTGCCGTGTGCAGGTGTGGACATGGAGAGCCACTCATATTAACGATTTCCTGCGCCTAGCGCCTGGACACGAGCAACACGCCTACCATCACCAGCACGCCCCCGAGGCCCGTTATCCAGCCGATCGTCTGGCTCAGGACAAGCCATGCCGCGATGACCGTGACCAAGGGCTCGAAGTACAGCGTGACTCCCGTGGACGAGGCAGTGAGTCCGGTGAGCGCCTTGAACCAGAGCACATACCCGACGACCGTGCAGAGCACCCCCAGATACACCGCGGCGACCCAGAAGGAGAGCGGAAAGACCATGGGCCCTCCGAGGACGACGTCTGCAGCCGCGAAGGGCGCGAGCATGGCGGTCCCCATGAGCGACAGGTAAGCAGTGGCAGTGAACGCGTCGTACTTCCTGATCACCTGTTTGCCTCCAAGGGTGTACAACGCCCAGAAAACTGCACAGATGACCCCGAAGAGTCCCCCGACAAGTCCCTCCCAGTCGTGGATGAAGGCAAGGCTCCCGTTTGTTATCACGAAGTACCCGCCCACGGCGGAAAGGGCCAGCCCCGCAGCCTGAACCGTGCTTATGTGCTCGCCGAGCCTGACGTACGAAACGAGGAATATCACCACCGGGCACAGGAGCGTCACCAGTATCGACGAGATGGATGGCCCGGCGAACTGGACCCCGTAGTATTGGAAGATGTAGTACACTCCCACGCCGATGAATGCGAGCGCAAGGAACCTCGGCATGTCAGCCTTCGCGGGTCTCGGAGGCCTCTTCACGACGAGGTAGGTCCCGAAGATCGATGACGCAATTATCCACCTCGCCATCGCTATCATTATGGGAGAGGAACCGTCCTCTATGGCCGCTTCGACGGCAACGAAGGAATACCCCCAGATGACGATGGTCAAGGCCAGGAAAAGATAGAGCTTCGTCGACTGATTCATTACGAGCCGGGCATGCCCATGGCCCTATATTCAGTTTTCAGACATCCCTTGACATCATCAAAGGAACATTCTTATGCTCGGAGCCCGGTTTTCACCTGGGATACGATGTCATCTATAAGGCAGGCCAAGAGATACACTGCCAGGGCAAACGAACACCAGGTCTCCGCGAAGAAGCTCGCCAAGGCCGCGAAGCTCCGTGCAAAGGCGGCCAGGATACGGGAGCAGGTCGCGAAGCACGATGCGAAGATCCGAAGCCTCCAGAGGAAGATCGCCGACCTGGAACGCAAGGCCAACAGCATCGCCGGCCCTCCAATGCGCTAGGCGCGGGTCGTTCCAACAAGATTTATATAGGTTCAATGTAGATATTGTCAGACAATCGTCATACGATGGGATGGGATCTCAGTTGATGAGGAAGCTAGCTGTGCCAATCGCGCTCGGTGGGTTCGGGAAGAGCGATGAGAATCGGATCGTTAGGACATTGAAGATCTCGGATGACGCATCCGAGGACTCAAGGGTCCTGCTCACGCTCGCCACGAACAGGATGATGCTCAAGAACCTGGAAAGGGACATCGAGGCCGAGAGGATCACCTTGGACCTGGACGACATTAATGAGGAATTGGATTTCATCAATGCCTCGATCAAGGTCGGCCTGCTGGAGATATCACAGGAGCTGGACCAGATCCCGACCTCGGAGCAGCTCTTCGAGCAAGCGATCGCCTGATTGCCACATTCAGGCCGCGAAACCCCTTCATCATATGTTCTTTTCGAGAGGTCGTTGCCACCGACCGTTTAAGGCGTCCCGAGGCGATGCCGTTCTACCAGAATAGGTGAAAATCGATGAGATCGCAAGACGATGGAGTGAGGCACGCAAGGGAGTGCTGGTCCAACGGCTACAACTGTGCGGAGTCTGTTCTGCGTGGGGTGTGTTTCGGCATGGAGGTCGATCTGCCAGATAGGGCGCTGATGATGGCGACCCCGTTCGGCGGGGGCGTCGGGCGTTCAGAGGACGTATGCGGGGCGCTCGTAGCGGGGGTCATGGCGATCGGGGCGCTCAAGGGCAGGACCAAGCCTGGACAGGACAGGTTCGCGAGCTACGAAGCGGCAGGGAGGCTGTACAAGCGCTTCGGAGAGGCGTTCGGCTCCACGTGCTGCAAGGTCCTCAACAAGAGCGATTTCAAATCAACGGAGCACAGGAGAAGGTGCGGCCGCTTCGTGTCCGAGGCCACCTCGATGGCGATGCAGATCCTGGCAGAATGACCTCGCAGATGGGACGAGCGGGTCCCCTCGCCGAGAGAAAATGAAAAACAGGGTTTGGGAAGGGGTTTGTCCGCATCCGGCTTGTTCCTATCTGCCGGGAGCCCGGTCTGGGTTACTTCTCCTCTTTCCTGCTCGATGCAATCCTTGCCACCGCGAAGATGGAAACGATGCCGGCTATCGGTATCGCTACGTCAGTGAACTCCGGTATCGTACCTCCGGTCAGCGTCACGTCCACCTGCAAGTATGGTGGTGAGGCGGGGATGACGAACTCGACTGATCCGTTCATTGTGGTAGTGTTCGCCTCGACCCTCACGGTGTCGCCAGCGGTGTAGCCATTCGCCAGGCTGCTCAGGTCAAAGGTGTAGTTCCCGTCCCAACCAGATACCACCGTGTTGTCGTAACCCCCGAGCGTGACCTCGGTGATGTTCAGATGGGCGAAGGGGACTATGGCCGCGACGGAGTCGTATGTCCATCCATAGATCAGGAATGGAGGCGGCGGAATGCCCGCCTCGCCATGTCCCAACCATCTTTGGGTTCCATTGCCGAGGGCTGCCACGGCTACTGCGGAGACGATGATTATCGCCGCCGCGCATACGAGGAGCACTGAGATCTTCTTGCTCTTGCTCCTTCTCTCGTATGCCGAACCGAGACCCTTCGAGCGCGAGATGACCATCATGCCGCTCTCGGCGGGTTCGACCAACGGCGTTCGTTTCGTCCTCTCCGAGCCAGGGCTGGCCCTTATGCCAGCATCGTCCAGTCCGATTTTCCCGTTGCTGTTCACGGTAACACCCTCCCCCCGGTATTCTCCTTACGGTATATATGACAGCGTTCCACTAGCTGTCGCCCAGACCCAGTATCCCTGGCCTGGGACCAGGAGGAAGTTGTTCAGCGCCGGCACCGCGGATATCCAGGAGCTGTACTTCTGCGTGACCGCGTTGAAGTACGCCACCAGCGTGACCGCGCCAGTTCCCGAGTACATCGCCGCGATGTTGCTCGCCCTCAGGGTCGTCGACTGCGACTCCAGGCCGAGCGCCACCCAGCCACCGGTCAGCGGGACGGTGAACGCGTAGGTCTGCATCGTCGTCGGAGCGTTTCCGTAGAGGTGGAGCGTCTTCGCAACACCTGCCCAGATCCAGTAGCCAGCGTTCGGCACGATGTTGAAGTCGGCCGCGGGCGGAGATATCCCCTTGATGTACGTCTTGTCGTACCTCTGCGTCGCCGTGTTCCATGAGGAGACCACGTCGCCCGTCGCCAGGCCGAGCGTGCTCGCCTTGTATCCGAAGCCGATAACCGGCACCGACACGAAGTTCCATCCGGCCACCAGTGGGAGGTTGAACGCGATCGAGGCCGTTGCCGAGCTCGTCACGTTGTGTCCCGCGAGACCGGTCAGGTCGTCGACGTATACCGTGAAGGTGTACATATCTGCCTTCGCGTAGGTGTGGGTCGTCGTTCT
>JBGOXV010000069.1:0-8419 GCA_041479325.1 Thermoplasmata archaeon | reverse complement strand
TGAAGTCGTTCGTGCAGTTCTTGCAGATGGCGGTGTCGGTGGGAATCAGCGAGACCCGCTTGCCGTCGTGGCTCTGTACGATGGAGAACTCTCCGAGCTTCTCGTCGGCCTCTTCGATCTCTGCGCTGTCTATCCGGGCGAGCGCGGGCAAGGCATTCTTCAGCTCGGCGAGGAACCTCTCGGCGTCCCTGTCCACGTGTATCTCTGCATTCGAACCGTTGTTCAGGACGAAGCCTTTCAGGCCCATCGCCTTCGCGACCCTGTAGACGGTTGGCCTGAAGCCGACTCCCTGAACCACGCCGTATACGGTTATCTTCATCTCAGTATCCTCTAGAGGCCCAGGGCGGAGACGAGCTCGTCCATGCCCCTTCCATGCCGAGCGTCCATCATGATGATCTTCGCGCCGGGGTTGATCCGGCGTGCGTCCCGCTCCAGTATCTTCGGGTCGACCTCCATCGCCTGAGCGAGATCCACTTTGTTTATGATCACGATGTCCGAGAAGGCGAATATCGCGGGATGCTTCCGGACCATATCGTCACCTTCGGTGACGCTTATGACGACGATGCGCTTGTTCGACCCGAGGGGGAAGTCGACGGGGCAGACGAGGTTCCCTACGTTCTCTATGAATAGATAGTCTATATCGTCGAGAGGCAGATCCTCGAGCGCGTGGTCGACGAGATGCGCGTCGAGATGGCACTCCTTGCCGGTGTTGATGTTGGCCGCAGGCATGCCGTGGGCCACGAACCGCGTGTAATCGTCATCCCCTGAGACGTCGCCGGCGATGGCGGCGGGCCTCTTGCCCTTCGCCTTTAGGATGTCCGCCAGCTTCTCGATTATGAGCGTCTTGCCGGAGCCGATCGCTCCCAGGAAATCGAACGCGACGATCTTGTGTTCCTCGAGGTGCTTCCTGTTGCCATCCGCAATCCTCCTGTTCTCCGCTAGGATGTCCTTCTCGAGATCGACCGTCACGACCTTGTGCATGTATCTCGGAAGAGGGCCGTCGGGATTAACCTTTTCGCCCGTGGGGCCTTGAAATACGTGCGCCTTTACAACATAATCACTCAACCTCCGGATGCATACTGACCGACAGATAACAGGTAAATATGATGACGGAGATTCGGTAGACAAGGATCGAGTCAGTATTCGATCTTCGAAACAAGACTCCAAGGGGGAGGGAGTCCAAATATGAGCGATTCTGACAACACGCGGAATGCACGCGGCAGGAAGACACTGCTCGCGATTTTGGTAGTGGCCGTCATGGTCGCGACTTCGTTCGCGGTCGTAGGCCAGTTCCTGCAACACTCACGGGCGCAGATGCTGTCCGAGGTGCCGTTGCAGTGGCAGCAATATGTGAACGCAGCGATAGACAGGGGCGACATTGCAAAGGACGCTTCGCCCCAGATGGTCAAGGACTGGCTCGGGAACCGGATGACCGGTCTGAGCGACAAGGTCAAGTCCAGCTGGGTCAACCCGCTTGCCGCGAAGCAGCTGGCGGAGAGGGAAGCGAAACTGGGAACCGGCGTGCAGGAACCACCAGCCGTCACAGGCACAGGCAAGATCCTCGTGCTGTTGGTGGAGTTTGCTGGCTCAGATACCTACAAGGGTGTTACCTACACGGGCCCGATGCACAACCAGATACCGCAGCCGCCACCTGAGGACAATGTCGATTATTGGATCTCCGACTTCAACACCCAGCACTACATGGATATGCTGTTCGGATCCGACGGACTCACGCTCGCTAACTACTACAAGGAGCAGTCCGGCGGAGTCTTCACAGTCGGCGGATACGTTACTGCATGGGTGCAGATCAACCACTCGGAATGGTACTACGGTGCCGACAGCCGGACGGGCGGGGAGGGTTCTGACGACCTCAACGGACCGGTATGGCGCCTCCCAATCGACGCGGCCGCGGCCGCATACCAGCAGTACGGGAACGCGATTCCATGGGCAAGCTTCGACGCGAACAACGATGGATGGATCGACAGCCTGATGGTCATCCGCGCGGGACCGGACCAGTCCGCTGGCGCAGCCTCATGGACGGTCTGGGCGCACAGCTGGTTCGCGAATTTCCCTGATGGATACCAGGTCGCGCCTGGCCTGCCGAAGGTCGGCTCGTATACGACCGAACCAGAGAACGAGGCCATCGGGGTCTATGCTCACGAGTACGGGCACCAGCTCGGACTTCCGGACGAGTACGACACGACCTACCTCGGCGAGAGCCCAGTGGGCTTCCTCAGTCTGATGGCGAGCGGATCGTGGGGACCCGGAGCACTTCCGGACGGAAGGATGGTCCTTGGGCTGATGCCCTGCGACCTCAGTGTCTGGGACAAGTATGTGCTCGGATGGGAGAACGGAGCAACGGCCTACCTCAACTACGATGGGTCGAACGCAGTGAGCAAGATCGTTTCCTTGACCCAGGTAGAGGGCTCGAAGGGTATTCGCGCCGTCAAGGTTGAGCTACCGAAACAGGCTGTTCCATTGCCATTGCCAACTCCCAAGACCGGGACGTACCAATGGTACTCAGGGTACAAGCCCGACGTGGCCGATGTCATGGCGGGGAGCGACCATTCGGAGTACAGGCTCACGAGCGCCGCGCCGATATCGATACCGGTCTCTGGGGCGAAGCTAACGTTCTATGAGTGGTACGACCTTGAGTTATACTACGACTTCGCGTTCGTGCAGGCTTCCGCGGACGGCGGGACGACCTGGACATCGCTTGCTGGCAGGTACACGACGAATGCCAACCCGAACGGCGGGAACCCGGGCAATGGATTGACCGGAGCTGCCAAGCACTACATCCCAGAGACGATGGATCTCTCAGCCTTCGCGGGCAAGAACATCCTGCTGAGGTTCATGCTGACGCAGGATGGTGGCGTGTTCGGCCTCGGCTGGACCCTGGACGACATCACGGTGGCCGGAATCGATGGAACGATCGTGTTCCAGGATCTGGTGGCACCCGACTCGACTTCGAAGTGGGTCAAGAGCGCATCCGATGAGCTCGGACCGGGCTGGTCCATTTCGACTGCCACAGCTGGCGGCAACTTCAGGCAGTACTACATCATGGAGTGGAGGAACTTCGTCGGATTCGACAAGACTCTCTCCACGAGCTACCAGTTCGTCGGGAACTACGTTCAGTTCTGGTCGCACACCCCAGGCCTGATGATCTGGTACCGGAACTTCGCGATGGGTGACAACACAGTCGGCTACCACCCAGGTCAAGTCGCGATCGGTATCGTGGACGCGCACCCCGCGCCCCTGTTGATGGCAGATGGGCACTATGTCCGGCAGAGGATTCAGCTGATGGACGCCGCGTTCGGCCTGAGACCGACCATCGCGAACACCATAACCCTGCTCGGTGTCCCGACCACGTTCCCGTCACTCTCGGCGGCAAAGACCTTCGATGACTCGAAGCAGTTCTTCTACTACCAGGTGAAGGGCAGCTCGGTCGACTACGAGGGTTTGATGCTACCAACGCTCGGAGTGCACGCGATGGTCTTGACTGAGAAGGCTGGGCTCACCGGTGCCACCGTGTTCGTGAGCGCCTCGCCGGTCGCCTGAAGCTCACGCTAGGGCGAGAAACACAAACGGCCCCGGAAGGGGCCATACTTCTCTATTTTTCCAATCCCCGAGTCTGTAGACTGGAAGGATTCGAAGCGAGAAATTGATATCTCGGATGCAGATACCGAGGAAGGAGGAATTGCGTTGGGGAAATCTATAGCAATAGGAGTGTTAGTGCTGCTTGGAGCAATCTGCCTCGTGGCTGCGTCCGCAGAGGCCGGGGTCGTCACGGTGGCGTCCGCGCACGCAAAGGTGACCGTGCCGACCGGTTGGACGACTCAGAAGAATTATACTGATTCAGGGCAGACCTATGATCTGTATGTCATGAGCCCATTGAGCTCGTCGGGTCAGGTGATCGGTATGTTCGCACACGAGACCCAGACCGGAAGTTTCAGTGCCAGTGAGCTCTACCAGGACCTCAAGTCCGAGATGGAAAGCAGTGGGTTCACAGGCTTCTCCTATGTCGTCGCTCCAAGGAACATCACGGTCGGTGGCCTGCCAGCGTGCGATGCAACACTCTCTGTGACCGTAGGGTCGGTCTCGGTCAGCGAGCGCATGACAGTGGCGTTCAGCGAAGATTGGCACCTTGTCTACTTGTTCATCTTTGCGGTCGTCTCGACCGGCTGGAACTCCCACTCCTCCGATATCAACTCGATGATCATGAGCCTCTCAGTGGATGAGAAGGCGGGAGGAGGTGGCGCGTCTTCGGCACTTTACATAGTAATAGGGCTGGTCGTCGTCGCAGCGGCATTGGTCGTGATAGTCGTTCTTCTGATGATGAGGAAGAAGAAGTCAGGGCCGGTCATGATTCCGCCCGTCGAGATGCCACCTGCTCCGCCAGGACCCCCGCCATCAACCTGATAACCCAGGTTGAAAAACTCGAAGGCGGCCGTCCCGTGCGGCCGCCAAAGTCCTTTCTCTACTTCGCCTTCTTATGAGGCCTTCCTTTCCGGACGTGTTTGACTCGCGCGTTGACCTTGGATTTGGTGCTTCTTGGTAACTTCATCGTATCATCCCTCAATCGCACATGGCAACATCCTATCTAAGGATGTTGCTGCGGCCGTGGAGCTACTGCCCGAAATCCCATTCACTTCTTCTGGTCCTCCGAGCTCTGTTTTGAGCGGACTGACGCCAGTGCAGGCGCCTCTTTCTTGCCGTCGAGCAATCCCTTGGCCACCGCCTGGGCGAGCCATGTCGCCAGCAAGGATGTCGCTCCCTGATCTCCACCTGCGGACGATATCAGGATGTCTGGAGTGATCTTCACTCCGTTCACTCCGACCTCATCTACTATCTTGATCGCTGCAGTGGCCGACGGTCCGATCACCTGCGCCTGTGCGCTGTAGGCATCGGCTATGCCCTTACCCACCTCGCGCTGTTCGTACGCCTTGCCGTCCGCAATGGTCTTGATCTGATACGATGTGCCGTCTCCGATCTGCTTCAGCTTGTAGGCCTCCGCCTCTGCCAGAGCCTGCACCTTGTACTTCTCACCGTCCGCGGTTATCTTGTTCTGGTCCCTGTCCCCGCCAGCCAGCATTCTCTTGGCCTCTGCTTTCGTGTTCTCGATTTGTATCGAGAGCATGGCGGCGACCACCTCGGGCTGCTTGTCGGCATTGGCCGCCTTCGACTGCACCTCGATGCGCTTCTCCTGAGCGAGCGCCTCCTGCTGATACTGTGCCTGCTGCTGGAGGGCGATCTCCCTCTTGGTCTGCGTGTCGAGCAATGCCTGATCCACCTTGATGTAAGCGATCAAGAGGTTCTGGGCCTCGACGTGGTAGACCTCGAATTGCTGCTGTGCCTTCTCCAGCGCCGAGCGCTGCAATTCCGTCCTGCTCATGATGAAGTTGATCGCCTTCTCCTCACCGGCCTTGTTACGGAAGGACGAGTCGATCAGCGGGTGCACGATCTGCTCGATGAGGTTCTTCACGGACCCGAATCTCGCGATTATGAACGCCGCGTTCTGAGGCCTGATGCGGATGATCATCCTCACGTCGACCTCGAGCTGGAAACCATCCATGGACGTAACGCGCAGTTGCGAGAACTTGAAGAACTCGGTCGCTTTGTCGCTCCCGCCTTCGTCGTCATATGCCTCGCTGCTGGTCTTCAGGCCGCTCATCGCAGCGACCGTTGGGGTCGTGTGCTGCGCCCTCTGGTCGAAGCCCGAGGCCCAGTCGATCGTGACCGCGCTCGTGGGGACCAGGTATGCAGTGAAGGCCAAGGGGTTGAGGTTGTACTTCCCCGGTGCCAGGGGTTCCTTCCAGATGCCCCTCATGTTCTTGTCGAGGATCAGTAGAGTCTCGACATCTTCGTGCACCGGTTGTGCGATCTCGACCAGTTGTTTTCCCGGCGTGGCCGGTGATGCCGGACCCACTGCGCCGACATTGGGGATCGGTGATCCCTGAACCTTCTCGAGCTCCATGCCGACGTTGGACCTAAGGACCGCCACATATCCAGGCGGGACCTCGGCCACGGTGTAGAGTTCTACCTTGAAAAGCAGCGGGTTGATGTAGTATCTGCCCGGCTGGAGCGTGTCCAGTTGCGGACCCCTGTACCCGTTGCTGTTGAGGAATGCCTGCCCGTCTTGGTAGTACCGGTGGTTCTTGGCTGCCGGGCAATCCTTTGTCGGCGCCTCGGGCGGCCTGGGTGCGACTATGTATCCAGACGGAAGGGGTAGGCCATCATTCGCGATTGAGACCCCGATATTCTCGCCCGGAACCTCCGTTATCGAGGCTTTGGTGACTTTGAACGCGTATCTGTTGATCCTGTAGATACCCGGCCTGAGGATGGCCACCTGCGGCCCCTTCATGCCTCCATTGTCCAGGAACATTTTGGCGTCCTGGAAGTGGTTGCAATCGATTTCATCGCCAAGCAACCTGCCCCTTGGGATGGACTTGCCATCGATGGATTCCACGATCCCCACTTCTGTCGGGAGGATCTCGGTGACCTGCGTCTTCTGTATCTTCCAGATGATCGGTATCCTCCAGTAAAGACCAGGCATCAGCGTGTCGGCCTGGACACCTATCTGGCCCAACCGAGCGACTACCTGGCCCTGTGGCATCTTCCTGCCGAACATTCTCTTTGTGAGAATTCCCACCTCGTAGTCGGTTATGAGCTTCAATCCGGGCAGGAGCACCAGAACTACGATTATCAATACCAATACTATGATCGTCGTCAACAGACCCAAGTCCATTTACCTCACCATTTCCTCTTCGCCCTGAAAGAGCTTAGTCTCCCAAGCTGTGGAATCATGGCTCGGTTCAGTCACGAATGACGCCAATCCAGATTCCCCCATTAGAGTGAATGTCGCTCGCCTGGCTATAAACCTTCCCTAGGAAAACCACCTGGCCTTGATGACTAAGCCATGGCGAAAATCCATACCCACATGAACCTGAGACAAGAGTTGCAGAGGAATGGGATTTTGAGAATGATGGATCTCCTAGCTACATGCTGGCGATGCCTAGAAGTGGGGGCAGAGGGATTTGAACCCTCGCTTAGCCAGTATGTCTGAAGCCTGAGAAAATCAAGCGGAATTTTGTACCGGGATAGAAACCTTTTCTTTTCCTTTTCTATGGTCTTTTCCGAGGGAACGATGCTGGAAGACTCCTAGGGACAATCCTTGAATCCCTCTGCATCCATGTGGGGCCTGGAGTGGTATGTGGAGCAGAAAGTCTGACGCAGCGTACCAAGGCCTTCGCCAGAAGTGGCTCGGAGGCGAAATGGTCAAAGCAACGGGTTCCCAGCTGGCGCCCGACGATATTATCGCAGTAATGATGGAACTTCGCGTCGGGAAAGGAGCGGCTACCCTCGTGGGTGCGGAGGACGGCACGGCGTCTCTCTATCTAGAGAATGGCGGTGGCATAATCGGCATTGGCTTTCATGCCCCGACCGCAGCCGCGAGCTTAGCTCTAGTGGGGTGCGCACGCAGCTATCTCAATCTATTCCCAGTTGTCACAACCTTCCCTCTGCCATCGAAGGGCAGGACGGCGCTACGCATAGTCACTCGATCAGGAATTCATTCGGCTGAGTACGCTGAAAAGGAACTCACTGCAGATACGCCAATCGCCCCACTTGCTACGGCAGCCGAGCATCTCCTTACTAACGCCCGCTTTCTTGATGAGAGGAACAGACAAGGCGGCATCCGGTCGCACGTAATCTACGTGCAGGTCTTCGCCGATGGGGGAGTGTGCATTCTCGTTCCTCCTCTTGCGACCGGGACGTGGCTTACGCCAATGGAGTTAAAGCGGGTTCTCGAAGTTGCTAAGAGTCACGACGACAGATTGCAGGTGTACGTCGAACAGGGCGATGCAAAAATGCAGGCCCCCATACAAGGAATCATCGCGGAGTCAGGCCTTGCTCGTGATCCAGAAGTTGCTGAGAGGCTCCTCGGCTATTCCGGAGGTACCACGACACTCCTCAATGCTGTCGAGGATGCTCGGCTCGACCTGGTCGAGGAACTCATCCGGCGCGGCCTCAACCTCGAGGCCCAAGACGCGCGTGGGTACACCGGACTCATCTTGGCCGCCTACCGAGGCCGCATTCCGATACTTCGCCTATTGTTGCAGGCAGGGGCCAATGTGAACGCATGCGACCGTCATGGAAACAGCGTCCTCTTGTTTGCCGCCCAGCACGGTGACATACAGATTATCAGACAACTTGTGGAGCGGGGAGCCAACTTGAATGCGCGCGGTCAGAACGGGTACACAGCCTTGAAGATTGCGAGACTGACCCGCTATGCCGATGTGGCGGAATTTCTTCAATCCAGGGGCGCACAAGAGTAACATGATGGTATGGTCGGATTCTCTGCTTTTTAATATGAACCTAGCGAAGAATAGTATGTGGGGGCGGTGGGGGTTGTGCCCTCGTC
>JBGOXV010000068.1:0-8470 GCA_041479325.1 Thermoplasmata archaeon | reverse complement strand
CTCCATGGCGGTCGTGGTGTCATTCACCGCTGCGGGCAATTCACTCAACGACTACTATGACAGGGAGGTCGACAAGGTCGCGCACCCTGAGCGACCGATACCCTCCGGACGAGTTGCGCCAAAGACAGCCAGGGCGCTTGCCGTCGGGCTGTTCGCCGCGGCATTCGTCCTCAGCGTGTTCGTCACATGGCAGTCAGTGGCGATCGTGGTGGTTTCGATTGCGATCATGGTCGGCTATGAGCGCTGGCTGAAGGCGGAAGGGTTCGCAGGCAATCTGGCCATCAGCTGGCTGACGGGCGCACTGTTCCTGTTCGGCGGGGCAGCTGTCGGCAGGCTCGAGCTCGCCTGGATTCTCGCCGCGCTCGCCTTCTTGGCTACGCTCGGAAGGGAGATCGTCAAGGACATCCAGGACATCGAAGGGGACAAGGGATCGAGGCGGACCCTCCCGATGAGGGTCGGCGCCGAGAGCGCCGGGATCGTCGGTTCAGCCGCCTTCTTCGGGGCGGTCGCACTGAGCCCGCTCCCATACCTCCTGAAGCTCCTGTCCGTCTGGTATGCTCCAGTCGTTGCCGTCGCCGATGGAATCTTTATATATTGTGCTCTGATACACTTTCAGGATCCTGGGAAGGGACAGAAAGTGGCCAAAGTGGGGATGCTGGTCGCGCTGTTGGCATTCTTCCTCGGAGGGGTGCTGTGAAGGTCCGGGATTACATACTCAAGACCCTTGAGAAGCACAAGCTGCACATGACGCTCATAGACCCAGCGAAACAGCCGCCCAAGGTGTCGGGCGAGATCGCCATGAGGGCCTGCCAGGCTGGGACCGATGCGATCATGGTCGGTGGGTCGACTGGGGTCACGCAGACGAACATCGACGCCACCGTGGACGAGATCAAGAAGAACTGCAAGTGCCCCGTGATACTATTCCCCTCGGGCGCGAACGCCATCGCGAGGAAGGCGGACGCCATCTACTTCATGAGCCTGCTCAACTCGAAGAATGTCAGGAACATCACAGGGGAGCATTCCAAAGGTGCACCGATAATCAAGAAACTCGGCATTGAACCGATCTCGATGGGTTATGTCATCGTCGAGCCGGGAATGAAGGTCGGCGAGGTCGGTGAGGCGGAACTTGTGAAGAGGGATGACATCTCGACGATAGTCGGCTATGCTCTCACGACCGAGTTCTTCGGGATGGACCTGCTCTATCTTGAAGCGGGTTCTGGAGCCCCAGAACCGGTCCCGACGGACATGATCAGGGCCGTGAGGGAGAGCGTGGACCTCCCGATAGTGGTCGGGGGTGGGATAGTCACTCCCGAGCAGGCGGAAAAGGTCGCTGCTGCGGGAGCGGACATAGTCGTCACGGGCACGCTGGTCGAGAACGGGCGGTTCGAGAGCAAGCTCAGGGAGATCATCGAGACCGTCCACGGCGGCTGAGTGACTCGCGTTGCACAGACGTCGGAAGGTTTTATATCGAGCGCGATAATTGCCCATTCAGGTAATCGCCATGAGCATTTTGGACTACTTCAAGAACAAGAGCAAGGACAAGATATGCCCCGAGTGCGAGAAGGCACAGAAGCACGTCAGGCTAGTGAGATCCGGGGGACAGGTTGAGTGCCCCGAGTGCAAGTACATCGAGCGAGTCCACCGCTAGATGAGGACCCGCGCGCTCTATTCTGCCATCCGAGCTTGTGCACGAGCATCAGCTCCGTTCATTCCTGGTAATCGAAAAATAAAAGTGTTTTGAAGAAACCCAGGCGGTGGGCCTCTTCTTTTTCAGGTTTCAGACGGCATCCATCAGGGCGAAGGTCCGTGGAGCTGCAGCCACCTGTCGAGGTTTCCCTCGAGGTGGTTCAAAGAGTTCTGCAATCCGCCGTTCCTATCGGCCTTCTCCTTGTGGATCTCGATCGCATGCAACAATCCCGGTGGTCCTAGCGGGTGCGGATTCGGTGGCGGCGGCAGTGGGGTCGACGAGACCGTCACCCTGACTGACGCGCGGTCACTCAGGGCAAAGATCTCGGTCACGGTCAGGGTGATGCGGTACGTGCCGTTCTTCGCGTACGTGTGCGTCACGTTCACTCCGGTTCCGTTCGTCCCATCACCGAAGCTCCACGCGTAGGAAACGATCGTCGCGCCCGGCGCCGCCGTTGAGTCGGCGCCGCTCAGCTCGACGGTCAGGTTCACAACGCTCACGATGTCGATCACCGCGGTCGGCGGTTCCTTCTCCGCCGGCGGCGTCATAGAGACCTTCACCTGGGCGGAGGCACTGTTCATCGCGCCTGCGCTGTCGGTGACGGTCAAGGTGATCGCATATGTGCCGTTCGCATCGTAGGTGTGCGATGTGCTCGCCCCTGTTCCCGTCTTGTCGTCCCCGAATGTCCACGCATAGCCGGTGATCGTCCTGTCCTGTGGGGCACTGGAGTCAGCGCCGCTCAGCGAGACGGTCAGGTTGTCTATGCTTACTATCTCGATCACGGCCACCGGCTGCTTGTTCGTCACAGGGGTCACCGCGCGCGTGACAGTCACGTCCATCGAGGTCGAGTTGTTTGCTCCGCCGTTGTCCGTCACGGTCAACTTGGTCTTGTACGTCCCGTTTGCCGGGTACGTATGCGTAACGTACTTGCCATAGAATCCGGTTTCGTCTCCGAAGGTCCAAGAGTAGTTGGCGATCGAGCCATCAGGGTCGTGCGACGCCGAAGCGTTGAACACAACTGTCAGGTTGTTCGCAGCATAGGTGAATTCCGAGACCGGTGGTTCGTTCACGGACGCCGGCTTGGTCTTCGGCCCCAAAGATGCGAGACCCACCATCGCGACTATTATGGCAATTGCCGCCGCGATGGCTACTAGTGCTAGCTTTGTTTTCGGGTTGATCCTTTCCCCTCCCTTGTCTGGCGTCAGTCCCACAGTCGATATCGTTTAAATGTCTTTGCCTGTCCTGAACCTGGAAACCTGTCCTTCCGGTGGAGCCAGTAGAGAATCCACAGCGATTTGGCGAGAAAGGATCCAGAAGTGCGACCTTGGGATTCTACCACAGAAGAAGCCGGAGGAACACAAGCGCCGCCCCTAGGACGCACGAGACTATGATTATGAACTCGATCCTCGTGCTCTTGCGAGTCTCTCTCATCGAGAGCGCGGCTTCTACATCTCTCAGGCGTGTATCGTTGTAGTTGCCGTGCTCGACATCCGCAATCGCTCCCTTGGTTGTGACGTCCTTTATCCGTAATCCCGATTCACCGCCAAGGCCCATGCCAATCACCATTCCCGACCAATATGCTCGCCTGCTAGCTATCTACCTTGCCGAGGGATCCCTCTTCTCCGGAAGTAATAACCGTCTTTGAGTCAATCTCGGCAAGCGATCATGCTTTCCGAGATTGAAAGAGTGGTTCAAGAATCGACCAGGAAACTGCTGCAGGTTTCCGTCCCGTCAATCAAGTATTGGCTGTTGGTGGACGCGCTCGAGAGGGACCAAAGCGATCCCCTTGTTCAGCGAGCCGTCGCCGAATGCAAAGTGTACCCGCCCAGGTTGAAGCTCATACGGACTTTGAGGGAGGATGGGACTTGGCCGCTCTCCAGATCGAGAAAGGCAGCAGAAGATGCGGGCCCTGGTCCCCCAGTTGGTTGGACATACATCACAATGCTCAGGAACCTTCAGTTGCTGGAGGACATGTGCACGGACAGGAGTGAAGGCTTCATCTCCTGTGCCCTTGAGAAGATACTGAGCTGGCAGAAGAAGGAGGGCTACATACTAGGCCCCTATCACGACCTCTTTCCGCTCCCCCACTTCAACGGGTACGCCATAAGGAACCTCAACATTTATGGAATGCAGGACGATCCCAGGGTCAAGAAACTGGCTAACTGGCTTCTGAGCATCCAGAGGCACGACGGTGGTTGGGTGATTCCGTACCAGGAAGATGTCAAGTACTTGCCAGAGTACAGACAAATGAAGATGCCCGACTTCATGGAACTCGTGCGGAAGGGCGAGACCCCAAAGTCGGATCCGAAGGGATTCAAGGACGTCCCAAGCTGCATCTGGACAACGATGATGGTCATTCGCGGACTTGCCCGGGACAAAGCGAACCGGCGTAGACGAGAGATCCTCAGGGGCGCAGATTTCTTTCTCGACAGGTTCTTCAAGGCCAATCGGCACGAGGCTTACTATCATTCAGAGAAGAACTGGACGCAGCTCAAATACCCCCCCTACTTCGGCAGCGGTCTTGGCGCGCTTTATACCCTCACAGTCCTTGGGTACGGCCCCGGCGATGAGCGGATGGAGAAACCCATCCGCTGGTTGCTGGATGCCAGACATTCGGATGGTTTCTGGTGGCAATCAGACAGACCCCATATGCAGAAGGACCTTTGGATCAGCGAACTGGCAATCGAAGTGCTTCACAGGTACTCGAAGAACCGATAGACGGCCGGATCGATCATGGGGTGTTACGACAGAGGCCTGCCTCGCCTCCTCCTTCGCCACCACAATGCTCCCCCTGATGCAAGAGCGGCTGAGATGATGGCCGATACGGCAATCGACGCCTCCCACGGACTCGCGCCTCCAGGGACGGTCACCTGCATAGCCTGCGACATGACGCTCGTCCCGACCGAGTTCTCGGCGACGACCCAATAGTAGTACGACTTTCCTTTCTCAGCCGACCCGTCATTCCAACTTAGAGTGCCTGCGGGAACACCTACCAAGAATCGTGGATTGTCCTGGGTGCTTCCTCGATATATCCTGTAGCCGGTGACAGGAGCGCCCCCGTCATCCGGAGGATATGACCATGTGAGACCAACGCCCGAGCCCTCCAAGGAGGCGGTCAAGGTGGCCGGTGGCTGGGGCAGTTGCGGGAGTGGCGTCGGCAATGAAGGTGCGGCTTCAATCATTAGATGGTTGATGACGGCGGCGACCGCGGTCACGGAGCTGTTCAAAGAGGACATAGCACTTGCCATGAAGACCGCGTTCGTCCAATTGTAGTTGGTGTCCATCCACACGTTTGTCTTGATCGCTCCTTGTCCGAAGGTGATCTCCCTCGCAAGGCCGATGGTGGCGTCGTAAGCGCCCAAGTCACCAAGCACCAAGCCCGTCCGAGGCTCAAGGGAGCCGGTCATCGATTGGATCTTGTTCTCGTAGTCGGAGTGGTGTGCCTCCGCTCCCCAGTCTGTCGCACTCCCCATCGTGTGTCCGAACACTCCCACATCTGAGACATAGTGCGCCATCGCACCGATGTCGTACGCCGCGGCCTCATAGTCACCGCTTCTCAAGTATCCCAGGGCAACCTCGTACATTTGTGAAGCACGGACGGCGCTATCGTCGTCCTGGAGGACGCCGTCTGAATAATAGTACACGTGATGGTTCGTGGAGTCGCCGATATAGACGGGGTTGTCAGGGGCTTCGGTGCCGAGCATGTACTTTGGATGATAGGTCGTGGAGAGGAATGTGACATCTCTCGCCTGAATCGTTAGCGCTTTGTCCGCAATCCAGTCGTGCGTGCCATAGTCCGGGTTGGCGGGGTCGGAGGAGTAGCCGCCGTTGCTCCATGCCCGGGCGAACGGGGCTGCCCAAGATGCGAGGATGATCGCCATCGCAAGGCAACACGCAGAATGTGAAATCAATCGTCCACGCATGAAACGAGCCCCATCTTCTTCATGTATCGTGTTACTGTCCATATTGTCCTTGTCCTGGACTCGAACTGGATAAATTGGAGGGTCGCAGCATCATCTGGATCTTGCGGGATTGGAATCCGGTGAAGAGATTCGAGGCCGCCTCATCATGGAGAACGCGATCACCCTTCGGATCAGTTCATCGTTCATGGCGCACCTCTGTTGTTCGAGTGCTCGTATGCCGAAGGCGACTCGTTATTGTTTGGATCGAAACTCCGGTGTCCATTGCCATCTTTGCAAAGGTTGATGTCATATCTCTCCAGGGGGACTTGACTCATGTCACCGGCCCAACTCTTGCGGTGCGTCCTCCGCAGAGGATGCAATCTGAGAATAATGCATAGTGAGGAAGGGTGTAAATGGGCCTCCAAGGAAACGAGTTGCACACTTATGTGCAAAATACATATACTCATGTGCAAATTCCCATCCGATGCCTACGTTAGTGCAAACGCTCTCGCATCTGGTACTGGGGCAGAAGGGTGGAGAGAACAGAATCCTGATAATTGAGTTGCTGAAGCAACGTCCGTACAACATCAATCAGTTGGCGGAATCCCTGCAACTTAATTATCGAACTGTCAAGCACCACATTGACGTCCTCCGTGAGAACGGTTTGCTGACTCCTTCGGCTTCTGCGGGCTACGGTGAGGTCTATTTCCTATCACCCGAATTGGACCAGAATTATGAGGTTTTCAGGGACATCGCCGGCAAACTCAAGAGCCAAGCCTACTCCTATGCATTCTTTCAGAACATCATCGAACAGACGCACGATGCAGTGATGATAATCGACCTGGATGGACTGGTCATGTTCTGGAACAGGAGTGCCGAAAAACTGCTTGGATACTCCGACAAGGAGATACTTGGAAAGACAATACCGATCTTCAAAGACAATGAGTCCGTCAAGCGGGCAATCAAAGAAGTAGCTGGCAAGAATGAGGCATGGGTGAAAGAAGTAGTAGGAAAGAATAGTTCAGGAATTCTGCTCGATCTCGAGATCAGTATAGGTGGCATAGCTGACGAAGAGGGGAAGATAGTTGCTTATTCCATCCTGGCGAGAGGTATTGGAGTCAGGAAACAGAACGAGGAGCGGCTGAGATACTTGAACGTACTCCTCACCGCGATAAACGACGTGAACCAGCTGATAAACAGAGTGCCAGAGATTGATGCCCTCATACAGAAGGCCGCGGAACGGCTCAATGACACGCAGCTGTTCATCGATGTCTCCATCGGTCTGCAACGTGAGCCGGATATCGACAGTATCGTCCTTGTTGGGCATAGCGGAGTGACTGTGGCCGAATCCTGGAGAATGACACTTGAAGGAAGCGGAGAAGGACCCGATTGCATAAAGTCAGTTGCAAAGTCAATGAAGACAGCTATCGTCGATGGAACCGGAGATAGATGTGTGGGATGTCCCCGCGATTGCAATCATGAAGGGTACTCGCGCGTGATAATCCCGATG
The DNA here is from genome assembly GCA_041479325.1 of Thermoplasmata archaeon. Taxonomy (GTDB): domain Archaea; phylum Thermoplasmatota; class Thermoplasmata; order UBA10834; family UBA10834; genus COMBO-56-21. The sequence goes on along the minus strand of JBGOXV010000068.1, from coordinate 1,371 downwards.
GAATATGGAGGCAGCCTCATAGGGATCCTCAGCGTTAGCTTTTCCCCTGGTCACGCGATATACAGGGAGGAAATCAATCTCCTTGAGGAGGTCGTGAGGGATCTTACGCTGGCCAGGGTCAGGATGTTGGCAGAGGACCTGTTGGCCGAGAGCGAAGATCGATTCTCGTCGGCTCTTTTCGCTGCAAGGAGCGGCGCATGGGACTGGAATCTCAAGACTGGTGCGCTTGCGTGGTCCAACGGATTGGAGCGAATCTTCGGCCAAGGCACGGGTGAGATCAAGTTTACCCACGATGCACTTCTCGATACCATTCATATCGAAGACCGCCAGAGAGTCGTCGATTCAATAGACGCATGTCTGAAGGGCAAGAAGGAGTACGACGTCGAGTACCGCATATTGTGGCCAGATGGTTCGATTCACTGGATACGCGAAGCTGGAGACATCCTGCTGGACCAGGACAACGAACCTGCCCGCATGCTGGTTGTCGTGAGCGAAATCTCGAAAAGGAAAATGCTCGAGAGCAAGCTTGCAGGTCTCTCGACACAGCGTAAACGCGTCAAGTCGGAGACAGAGACTGCATCCTAGATTTGTATCTAATCCTGTATTGAATTGTCAACGATGTTGAAATAACGGTATAATGGCCGCTGGTGTATCCCAGAGCATGCAAGCTACTCAGGAGAGTGCGAAATTGACACATGTCAATCACGATGGCGGCATAGTCGCAAGTCGCCAGATCGACCATGATGGAAGGACAGAAGCCACAGTTGGATCAAGGTTTGGGAAGAGGGCAAATCGTGCCCGATACTGGCCTGCGATGCTTATCACAATGATTGTTGTGCCAATGGTCATTATTCTGGGTTTCTATGCCACGATTCCAGCTAAGGCACTTGGCCCAGCGGCAGTGAACCTTGGAACAGCTGGAAATTTCGTGATTCTGGCAAAGACAGGGATTTCAACCACGGGAACCACTGCGGTCACTGGTGATATGGGAGTCAGTCCGATCGATTCGACTGCCATCACTGGATTTGGATTGGTAATGGATGCCTCTGGTACATTCTCGACTTCATCTCTGGTGACTGGGAGTGTCTATGCAGCCGATTACACTTCCCCAACGCCGACTATGTTGACCACCGCTGTGGGCGACATGCAGACTGCCTACACTGACGCAGCTGGACGGACACCTGATATCGGATACACTGATTTGTACGCTGGAGATCTTACAGGGCAGACCCTGACTCCGGGAGTCTACGTGTGGAGCACAACGGTCCTAATATCAGCTGCTGGTATGACTATCTCTGGCGGCGCAAGCGACACATGGATCTTCCAGATAGCGCAGAATCTGAACTTGGCCGACACTGCCATGGTCACTCT
>JBGOXV010000067.1:0-8471 GCA_041479325.1 Thermoplasmata archaeon | reverse complement strand
GACCTCGCCGTATCGCCTGGCGTCCTCGACGAGAGTGAGGGCCATCACGCTCCCGTTCACCTTGTGGTGATGCTCCACCATGCCCTTGACGCTCTCCTTCGTGAGCACGACGTCCCCGTACAGGCAGAAGAACGGCGAGTCGACCATGTCCTTGATCATACCGATGGCGTGGGCTGTGCCCAGGCGCTGCTCCTGCTCGACGTACTCTATCTTGACCCCGAAGGCCTTCCCGTCCCCGAAGTGCTCCCTTATGCGCTGCGCTCTCCAGCCCACGAGCAAGATGATGTCCTTGATGCCAGACTCCTTGAGCGCCTCGATGTTGTGCTCCAGAAACGGCTTGCCCGCTACGGGAAGCAAGGGCTTGGGGATGTTCGATGTAAGCGGTCTCATCCTGAGCCCTTCGCCGGCGGCGAGTATGTAGCCCTTCACTTCACACACCTCTTGACTGCTCCCGATACGAACTCGAATATCTCGTCGGCCCTCTTCTTGTCCCTGGCCTCCGCGAGATACCTTATCTTGGACTCTGTCCCGGACGGCCTTACGAGCGCCCAGCCGTCCTCGAACTCCAGCCGGTAACCGTCGAGGCGCAGCAGCTGCACGTGCTTCACGGAGCTCATCGCGCCCTCGAGGCACTTGAGGACCCTGGCCTTTTCCTCGAGCTTGAAAGACATGGCTCCCCTTAGGATCGGATAGACCGGGATGGCTTTCCTCTGCTCGGACAGCTTCTTCTCGCTGGCTATCTCCACGAGCCTGGCGGCCGCCAGTATCCCGTCCGGGCACAGGGTCTGGTCGGGGAATATCCAGGTCCCCGAGGGCTCCCCACCGAAGTCCGCCCTGCCCCTCTTGACCTCCTCGCTCACGAAGACGTCGCCGACCCTCGTCCTGGTCACCTCCGCATCGATGGAATCGTCGATTGCCATGGACGCGTCGACCGTGACGACGGCCTTCTTCTTGCAGAACCTCTTCGCGAATATGGCCATGAGCTGGTCGCCCCCGAGGAAGACCCCTTTGTCGTCGATGGCGACCATCCTGTCGGCATCGCCGTCATGGGCTATGCCGAGGTCCGCCTTGAGCGACCTCACCATGCTCTTGAGGTCCATCAGGTTCTCGTCCACCGGCTCCGGGGGCCTGCCGGGGAAGAACCCGCTTGGGTCTGAGTTGATCGTGACGACCTTGCAGCCCATCTGCTGCAGTACGAGGGGGGTGATTGTGGATGCCGGGCCGTTGGCGCAGTCGACAACGACCGTCATGGGCTTCACCGGCTTGACGCCGTTCATGATCCTGTGGACATGCTTCTCTATCGCGTCGGTGATGATATGCCGGGTGCCGACCTCGTCCCAGGGCTTCTTCCTGAACTTGGCGGCATCGATGGTCTTCTCGACCTGGTCGGTCTCCTCGGGGCCCCACCCGGAACCGTCAGGGTTCACGAGCTTGATGCCCCCGTACTCTGGAGGGTTGTGGGATGCCGTGATCATGACCCCGCAGTCGAGCTCGCGGGCGCACTCGGCTAACGTTGGCGTGGTTACCAGGCCCGCCTGATGGACCTCGCACCCGCAGGACATCAGCCCGGCGGAGATGGCGCTCTCGATCATCGCGCCCGAGGTCCTCGAATCCATGCCGACGGCGGCCCGGTCGATGCTGCCTCCGACTGCCATGCCAATGGCGGCCGCCAGCTCGGGCGTGAACTCTTTGTTCACGATGCCCCTGACGCCGGACGAGCCGAACAGTGCCACTTTGGACCTCTCCAACGACTCTTGAGTGCCGTCCGGGTTATTATCTTCACCGGATGAGGCAGAAATCCGCCTGGATGCTGCCTGTGCTTGGGCGACGACTGACGCGACCGGTTCCCCGCCTTCGTAACAGTTCGCCTATATCCTTATGCATCGACCGCGCGGTGCTCCCACGAGAAGGTATGTCAATGGACGAGAAGAAGAGAAGCGCAGAGGAAGTCGGCAAGGACACCGGAGAGGCACTGGGCAAGACCCTAAAGAAGGGTTTCGGAGCAGTCAAGGCCTTCGGGAAAGGCCTAGAGGAAGAGGTCAAGAAGAAGAAAACTTGAGGTTGGGCTCCTCAATACGGGTCGGCACTGGCATCGCTAGAGCCACGCCAATTGCCGACTTAGGTTTTTTCCGTCTGAGCGTCGTTCGATCCATGTTGCTGCGTTGAGATAGCTGCGGCCAGGATGGCCGACATAAGCTCGAACCATCTTATTGTCATCGGGTCGGGGAACTTGCCGACCATGGTCCCGGAGTAGTCGATCCACCCGAGCAGGTTGTTATCGGCGTCCAGGATCAGGGTGTCGAGGAAATCTCCCTCGAGCGCGTCCTCCTGGGACCTTCGCTTGGACTTGAGCAGGACCGGACGGTTTATCTTCGCCATGTCCTCCTCTCCCAGGGGGTTGTCCTCTTCGAGGTAGACCCTCGTCAGTCGGCTGACCTCGGCTGCGCTGAAGAAACCCGTGACCTCGGGAGCGAATTCCTCTTTTGTGTAAGTCCTCGCCCTCTGCTTCCCCCACACTTCCGGCAACACGCCGGACATGGCCTCGTACCTGAAGAGCCCGTCAGGGCTCTTCTGGCCTATCATGACCCATCTCAGCCGGAACTGCCTCTGCAGGAAGTTCGCGGCCGCCTGGATGAAGTCGTGCACAACCAACGGGTGCTTCTGGAAGCGCGCGAGAAGGGCGGCATAGCCGTCATTGAGCCTTGAGGTGGGGTCGCTCCTGGCCGCCAGGTAGCTGGTCCTGAGGGCGCGTTTGACGATCTCCTTGTCTATCCCCGTCGGCTTCATGATGGCACTCTGCGCGCCGAATCAATTGACTCCGGCTCAGGATAAGACTTTGCCGGAGAACGGTCGAAAATGAGAATCGGGGCGCACGGCACTTAGGGTGAGGGAAGCGGCACGGAGCAGGGTCTGCACTATGCGGGCGCCGTCTGCGGTTCCTGCGTGGATATCGCGGCGGCCAGGATGGCCGCTATGAACTCGATCCATCTTATGACCATGGCATCGGGGAACTTGCTGGCGATTGTGCCCGAATACTCGATCCAGCCGAGGAGCTCGTTGTCAGTGGTCAGGATGAGGGTATCGATGAAGTCCGTCTCCAGTGTGTCCTCCTGGGTGCTCCGGGTGGCCTTCATCATGAAAGGCCGGTTCACGATCTTCTCCACATCCTCTTCCCCTATGGGGTTCTCCTCCTCGAGGTATATCCGAGTGAGCCGGCTGATCTCGCCCGCGTTGTACCATCCCGGCTTTGTCAGGGCGAAATCCTCCTTCTTGTAGCTCCTCTTCTTCTGCCACTCCCAGACCTCAGGCCTCATGCCTGCCTCGACCCTGTATGTGCACACGCCGTCAGCCGGGTTCCTTAGGCCTATCATGACCCATCTCAATCGGAAATGCCTGTGGATGTAGTTCGCGGCGTCCTGGAGGAGGTCGTTCACGACGAGCGGCCTCTTCTGGAAACGAGCGAGAAGGGCGGCGAAGCCGTCGATCAGCTTGGAGGACTGGTCGCTCCTGGCCCCGAGGTAGTTAATCCTGAGGCCTCGCTTGACTGTCTCTGGGTCGAGAAGAACGTTCGCCATTTCACCACGTCGAATGCACGCTCCCATGTTTGCAGGCGGTCATAAGTCTTTCCGATATCGAATCAGTTCTGAGAATGGGATTCGGGCCCGACGACGAACGGACGGATCGATGGACGCAGGCCGGGCGAGAATGAGTGAGCGAAAGAATGAGGAGAAAGCGGAAGCCAGCTATGCGTCTGTCGTGCAAGCATCGGCGCTCTCCACGACGCTGGCAAAGCCATCTCGACGTAGCCAGATTTGAGCCAGATGGACTGGCCTATGTTCACTGATGCACAGAATTGTGTCGAGCCAGATGTCCGTCCGAAACGAGCCAGCATACGCAAATCATTATATACGCAGCATCCAGATACATATCTGGCCTCGTCTGGATGGCGTGGCCAGTATGGAGAGGGATGTAGATGGTTATGGAAGCGATAAGTGTTGACAAAGCGATGGAGATCGCGAAGAAGAAGGGCATAAAGCCGGGCCGCGTTAAGGGAACGAACGGGATCCAGTTCACGAAGGGAAGGAACTCCCGCCTCGAGATCATCGACTGGGACGAGTTCAAGACCACCCTTTCGAAGAGGAGACTCGCAGTCTACGAGAGCGGCGGCTGGATGAAGATCATGAAGAAGTAGCCTCGCTACTTCTTCTCAAACACTTGAAACCCCTTCTCGAGTATTCAAACCCCTTTTGATGATTTTCTTTGCATGTGTATCTGCACCTGGTATCGGTACCCTCCGCCATTTGAGACCTACTCGCTGACCGGATGATACGCTCCCGAAGAGACTGTCTTGCTTCATGAGTGCGACCCATAGAGCGAGAACCGTCGAATAACGAGCAACCTTTCAATAGACGAATCCTCATTTCCGAAGCGATCAGAAACAATGAGCGGGAAGTTGAGATTCATCCAATATCTCGAGAAGCACGGGTGTAGCGGGAGCGTGGTTTCAACCAAGCATCTGGAAGAACTCAGCGCGGAGATCAATGCCCTTCACGAAGAGCACCTGCTCGCCGACTCCATCTACACAGACTACGGGGGCCCAATCTTCAACCCGCACCTGCCCAAGAGCCTACCTCATGCAAAATCCATAATCGTCGTGGCCACGCCGCAACCCATGCTCCGGACGACATTCCACCGCGATGGCAACTCTTATCAGTGCATCGTTCCCCCGACCTACTTCGACAACGCCAAGGTGACATGGCATGCGAGGAGCCTGCTCAAGGAGGCATTCAGACCGATATCATACAGGTTCGTGAGGGCCAAGTTGCCGCTTAAGCTCCTTGCGGTCAGAAGCGGCCTTGCCTTCTACGGCAAGACCAACGTCACCTACGTCCCCAAGTACGGCAGCTTCCACCGGCTGACCGCGTTCTATTCAGACTTCGACAGTCCCGTCGACAACTGGCAGGAGAAGAAGGCGCTCCCGCTGTGCGGTAAGTGCAAGGCGTGCCTGAACGCATGCCCGACAGGTGCCATCCAGAAGGACAGGTTCCTGATACGAGCGGAGAGATGCCTAACATATCTGAACGAAAAGTCCTCCAAGCACAACTTCCCTGAGTGGGTGGATCCCTCGTCGCACAATGCGCTCATCGGGTGCATGCGTTGTCAGTTGGCTTGCCCCTATGACAAGGAGTTGAGGAACAACTTCGAGGACAGAGGAGAGTTCAGCGAAGAGGAAACCGCGTATCTCCTGAAGGGGAAGTTCTCCGGCCCGAAGGCTGTGAGCATCGAAAAGAAGCTCAAGGGGCTAGGGCTCGATCTCTCGACCTTCCCAAGGAACTTGCAGGCCCTCATGGATTCCAGGTGTTGACGTCCGGCAGAGTTATTTATATCGCGGCCGTAATCCTCGCATACCCCAATGCAGGGATAGCCAAGCCTGGTCAACGGCGCTAGATTCAGGGTCTAGTCGCGCAGGCGTCCGCCGGTTCAAATCCGGCTCCCTGCACACCGGGCTGACTGGCCTTTTCTTCTCTGCCTTCTATTCCAGGGATGCCGAATCCTATCCCAAGAGCCCTGATAATTCCGAGGCTGCGTCCGCCAAGTACCGCCTTCGCTTCAGTGATGTTCTTGAGCGCCACTGTATGCACCACTCAGGACATCGCGAGCCTGCTATGCCCGCAATTTGGTGAACCCTTCGACAGTCTTCTTGTCCAACTGCTTTATCACTTCGACCACAAGCCTGACGCAGTTCTCTGCATCGGCCATGCTGAACAAGCCGACGTGCGAGTGCACGTGCCTCGCGGGGACGCCAAGGGCGACGCTCGGGCACCCTGCGTTTGCCATGTGTATGACTCCGGCGTCGGTGTCGGCCACCACCTGTGAAAGCTGGTACGGTATTTTGGTCTTCTCCGCGGTCCTGATCACCAGTTCGAGAAGTCCTTGGTTGGGTATCATCGAGCTGTCGAATGTGGTCAGCGAGGGACCATACCCCATCTTCGCGGCGGCTTCGCTCTCCTCGATGCCTGGGATATCACCAGCAATGTCCGTGTCGAGGGCTATGCACACGTCCGGTTTGGAAACGTAGGCCGTGGTCCGAGCTCCTCTGAGTCCCTCCTCCTCAAGGGTAGTGGCAGCCCCAATCACAGTGTTTGGGTGCTTGATGTTCTCCTCCGCAAGCGTCCTTACGACCTCTGCGACCGTCCAAGCACCAATTCTGTTATCGAACGCCTTGCCCATCGCGATGAGATCCTCGCCCTTCCTCTTCCCGTCCCTGAATACTCTTTTCTTCAAGGTGGAGAAGCGCGAATCTGGAATCACTGGATTGCCCATCCTCACGCCCATCGCCTTCGCCTCCTCATCGTTTGACGCTCCAATGTCGATAAACATCTTCTTCATGAGGACGACCTTTGTTCTCTCCTCCGGCGGTAGGAGGTGCGGAGGTTTTGCGGCGATGACGCCTGAGACCATTCCCTTGTTAGTCCTCACGACAACCCTTTGACCAAGAAGGACTTGGTCGAACCATCCCCCGAGAGGGTTGAAGGTGAGGAAGCCCTGCTTGTTGATGGAAGATACGATGAAGCCGACCTCGTCAATATGGCCTGGAATCAGAATAGCGGGGCGGTCCGCAGTCCCTTTCTTCTCGAACAACAGTGAGCCTAGCTTGTCAGAGTAGACTTTGTCGCAGAATCTGGACACATAGTTCCTCACAATCTTCGCAGGTTCCTCCTCGAACCCTGATGGGCCGAAGCAGTTAGTCAGCTCTTCCATGAATTCCATCGATTGCTGGTCTGGCAAAACAATCGCCTTGTGCAAAGCAACGGGCCAAGCGCACATAACCCTTGCTATGGTAGTGCTGTGCAGAAGACCTCTGAGAGCGGGTCGGGGTCGCGAGCCGCCCTGCAACTCAACGATGACCATGAGGCCGGCTGGGGGCTCTACCTTTGTCTGAGCTTTGGGTTCAGGATCTCGTCCAGCGCGTACCCCATCAGCGTGAACGCGAGCACGAGTCCGACTATGAGTAATCCGGGAATCATGATCCACTCCCAGAGTCCAATCTGGAAAGCACTGGATTCGGACGCATAAGAAAGCATCTTGCCCCAAGTCACCGCATCCGCTGGTCTGAGCTTGAGATAGCTGAGTGTCGCCTCCGAGAGGATCGCCATCGCCACTGTGAGGATGGTATTGGCGAACACGATCGGGAATGTGTTCGGAAACACGTGGCGTCGTATGATCGCCATGTCAGACGCGCCGATCGACCTCGCGCGTTCCACAAACTCCTTCTCTCGGATGGACAGGACCTGCGCCCTGACCATTCTCGCCGTCATAGACCAACCCGTGAGACCTATGATGAGGATGACACCCAGCAGATTGATCTTGCCCAAGAGAGCAGCGGTCACTATCATCAGGACGAGCCACGGTATCGAGAGGACTATATCATTGAGACGCATCACGAGCTCGTCCTTCCATCCTCCCACATAGCCAGCGTAGAGCCCCACCACCGTACCCAATAGGGACGCAATAACGGCGGAGAAAATGCCGATGATGATCGAGGTTCGTGCTCCCTCAAGCAGCTCGCTGAAGATGTCCACTCCGGCCTGATCCGTGCCCATCCAGTGCGCCTTCGACGATTTCTCGAACTTATGGGTCGAATCTTGTTTATGGACATCGTATGGGGCGAGCATCGGTCCGAAGATCGCCATTAGGATGAACGCAGTGAGAAGAATCGATCCGACCAGGCCCATCCTGTTGGAAAGAAGCTTCCGATTGATATCGTTGAGCTTCTTCAATGAAAGTCTGAACTTCTCCCTGGTGGTTTTTGGTATCAAGGGCAGGCCCTCAGACATGCGCTGGACCGCTTTGAATAACTGGAAAGCGACAAATGCGGCCACGACCCCCACGATGAGCAGGACAAGCCAGTACTGCTGTAGGAATGTCTTGGGCTTCTCATTGACAACCACGAGAGCGATGTCCCAGCTGGTGTGATTGCTGCTGTCGCGGATGGTTAGATTGGCACTGATAAGCCCTGCCTTGCCGGGGACGAACGTGACCTGCTCTCCATATAGCGTAGCCACTGTAGCGCCCCTCTGGGACAGTTTCCACGTGTAGTTCACTATCGTCGCTCCCTGAGCCGGAATCGACGCTGACCCGTTCAGGGTCACCGGCAATCCTAAGATGATGTTCCGATCTGGCCCAGCATTCGCCAACGACGCGTTGGTCGCCGAGCCTGCGAGGGCGGTTGCGGCTCTGGACTGTGAGGCCAGGGGGCCGCCGATCACGGAGAACGAACCTGAGCCCATGAATGAAAGGGCGAGCGCCCCGGAGCCGACAATCATGATCACGACCACGACTGAAAGCACTCTCGTCCAGAGATCGCACTGGACTCGAACCAGGCTCTTGGTTGGTGCGCACCCTGGGGGCACTCCAAGACAAGACGCTGGTCGGGATAGTGATTTCACTTCACGGCCTCCTAAACCTTG